>JAFAEB010000443.1 GCA_023424235.1 Bacillota bacterium | reverse complement strand
CCATACGCATTGCTACGTTACTACCTGGTGTTTCTAAATGAATTCTTTCATTTGGGAATATTGGTGTTAAATCTTCAAATCTTTTACGTTTTTGTGCTTCAGAAGGGTGAAAACCATTTACGCTTTTTACAAACAATAATGCACTAAATTTCTCACTCTGAGTTTTAATTCTCGTATTACCAACAACAATATCTCCTGTTTTCAAACCAAACCTTCTAATTTGTGCTGGAGATACATATACATCATTTTCACCAGGTAGATAATTATCACAACGAATAAAACCATAACCATCTGGCATAACTTCTAAAATACCTTCTTTGGTTTCACCACTGTCTAATTGCTCTGCTTCTTGAGAGGATAAGCTAGTTCTCTTTGGTTCAGAATCATTGGAAAAAGTATTATATCTTCTTTGTTCACTATCTCTAACTGAAGTCTTCTTTTCATATTCGGATATATTCTTCTTTTTCTCTGCATCTTGTACTAGATTATCAGGTCTTTTATTCTCATTCTTTTCCGTACTTTTTACTTCTTCTGCTTCACGTTCCTTTTGTTGTTCTGAAATCTCCTTAACACCATTTGTATGCTCTTCCTTGGATATTTCAGTTGGTGTATCTAAGTTTACTAGGGCATTAATTAGTTCTTGTTTTCTTAAAACAGTAACACCTTTTACCCCTTTTGATTTAGCCAATGTCCTAAGTTCCACCAAAGACATTTCATTGTATTGTGCTTCCATGTACACTACTCCTTTACATGTATATAGTTGTTATGGTTTTGGGAATTGATTTCGAATTGATTCTAGACAGTGCTTTTGAATTATGCCATCCAAAATATATATATTATCTAACATTATACACCTAAATACGTACAAAAAAAAGCTTTTTTTTCATATTTTAGAATTTTACTATTTTTTCTGACTAATTTTACTTCTAAAATTTAATCGGAACACAGAAAATGATAAAAGTATTTATGCTTGATTTAGATAATATGAAATGATATGATTAATTTAATATTAAATTAATGTGTAAATATAGAATAGGCTAATGGAGGAACGCATGACAAATAATGAAAAAGCTTTACTATTACATGAACAATGGAATGGAAAATTAGAAACCACTTCTAAATGCCCTGTAAAAACAAGAGAGGATCTTGCTCTCGCATATACACCTGGTGTAGCCAGTCCATGCATAGAAATTGCTAAAAATCCTTCTCTTGCTTATAAATATACCATTAAGTCCAATACCGTAGCAGTAATATCAGATGGCAGTGCTGTTCTTGGCTTAGGTAACATTGGACCACTAGCTGCAATGCCTGTAATGGAAGGGAAAGCTGTTCTCTTTAAAGAATTTGGTGGTGTAAATGCATTTCCAATCTGCCTTAATACCCAAGATACGGATGAGATTATTGAAACCATTGTAAATATTGCTCCTAGTTTTGGTGGTATTAATCTTGAGGACATTAGCGCTCCTCGCTGTTTTGAAATTGAAGCAAGACTAAAGCAAATTCTTGATATTCCTGTCTTTCATGATGATCAACACGGTACCGCAATCGTGGTATTAGCTGGTGTTATAAATGCACTAAAGATAACAGGAAAATTAAAAGAAAAGGTTAATGTAGTTGTAAACGGTGCTGGTTCTGCTGGAATCGCTATTACAAAATTATTATTATCCTATGGTTTTACGAATATTATATTATGTGATAAACAAGGCATATTAAACAAAGAGAGCAAAGACCTAAATTCGGTTCAGCAAGAACTTATGGAGACAACGAATTTATCTAATAAATCCGGACTTTTAGCAGATGCCCTTATAGGTGCTGATATCTTTATTGGCGTATCTGCACCAAATATCGTAACTGCTGATATGGTAAAATCTATGAATGTTGATTCTATACTTTTTGCTATGGCTAATCCAGTTCCAGAAATTATGCCTGATGTTGCAAAACAAAATGGAGCAAGAATTGTCGGTACTGGACGTTCAGATTTCCCAAACCAAATAAATAATGTTATTGCATTCCCTGGTATATTTAAAGGAGCTCTCGAAGGTGGTGCAAAACAAATTACTGAAAAAATGAAATTAGCAGCTGCCATCGCTATTGCAACTATCATACCTGAAGATGAATTAAAAGAAGATTATATTATACCACACCCTTTTGATCCTAAAGTATGTGAAGCTGTAAGCAATGCTGTTAAATCACTTATTCCATAGGTAAATTTTAATGATAAAATTATGGCATGATAAACGTTATTATTCACTAGATTATTATTTAAAGAATAAATTCGGTAAAAAAATATATAAGATTTCTCTTAATGGAGGAATGACTTGTCCGAATCGAGATGGTAGCCTTGGAACAAAGGGTTGTATCTTTTGTAGCAAGGGAGGGTCCGGTGATTTTGCCTCTTCCCCTCTTTTATCAATTGACGATCAAATCGAAGAAGGAAAGCAATTAATAAAAAATAAAATATCCAGAGATAGCCTTACATCAAATACGATTGGAGACTATATTGCTTACTTTCAAGCCTATACAAATACTTATGAGAGCGTATCTTACTTAAGAGAACTTTATACAAAAGCAATTCTTCATCCTGATATTGTTGCATTATCCATTGCTACAAGACCTGATTGTTTAGGTGATGAGATTATAAATCTATTAAAAGAATTAAATCAAATAAAACCGGTTTGGATTGAGTTGGGATTACAGACTTGCCATGAAAAGAGTGTTGATTTCATCAGAAGAGGTTATGCTCTTCCTGTTTTTGAAGAAGCGATGCAAAAACTAAGTAAAGCTAATATAGACACCATTATTCACTTAATTATCGGATTACCTGGTGAGACGAAAGAAGATATACTAAAATCCGTATCCTACGTATCCTCTTTTCCTATACAAGGAGTAAAACTTCAGTTACTTCATGTTTTAAAAGATACTGATCTAGCAAGTTATGAATTTGATACTTTTACAATGGATGAATATATAGACATTATCATTAAGTCTTTAGAAATTATACCACCAAATATTGTTATCCATCGCTTAACAGGTGATGGAAATAAAAATGAATTAATAAAGCCATTATGGAGTGGAAATAAAAAATTAGTATTAAATACAATCAATCAAGAATTAAAGAAACGAGATACCTGGCAAGGTAAACATTATATATCCTAAAAGGAGGGTTATACCATGCAATCTGATTCCCTGACACTTTATAAATTGATTATATTATTTTTACTAGATAAAGTTGATTTTCCAATGACCAATACACAAATATCAGACTTTATATTAGAGAAAGATTATACCAACTACTTTAATATACAACAATCTATTTCCGAATTAATAGAAGCAGAATTTGTTACTGTAGAAGCGATTGGTCATAATTCACACTACCACATCACTGATTCTGGTAAAGAGACTTTATCCTTCTTTGATAATATGATACCAACTGCGATACAAGAAGATAGTATAGAATATCTTAGAAAAAATCAATATGCACTAAGAAACGAAGTATCCACCCAATCAGAATATTTTGAATCTAAAAAGGGAGAATTTACAGTAAAACTTCGGGTATTAGAAAAAGAAAACTCAATTATTGACCTAAGTGTTTTAGTTCCTACAGAAGAGGAAGCCACAAAAATGAGTAGTAATTGGAGAAAAAGAAGTCAACAAATATATGCCTACGTAATTAGTAACTTATTAAGAGAAGATGATTAAAAAAAAGCTTTGTTTTAATGCTAACAAGATTTTAATCCTGTAGCTATTATAAAACAAAGCTTTTTATTTTACTCAATATCTTCTACTACCGTTTGCTCTTCATCCATAATAAGTCCTGCATTCATAGCCTCTAAAATACATTCCCAAATTTCATCCCTGCCTTGCTTTGTAAGAGCAGAATAAGGTAATATTTTGGTACCAGGTCTTGTATTAAGTCCAGTTCGTATCATTTTAATATGTTTATCTTTTTGACTACGATTAATTTTATCCAACTTTGTTGCAATGATAACTGGCTCAAATCCATTGTGTACAATCCAGTCATACATACTCTTATCATTGGCAGATGGTTCATGTCGTATATCTATTAGTAAAAATATAAGTTTTAATTGCTTGGAGGATTTTAAATATTTCTCAATAAGTTTTCCCCACTTCGCTTTTAATTCTTCTGATACTTTTGCATATCCATATCCAGGAAGGTCAACAAAATATAATTCTTCATTGATATTATAAAAGTTTATCGTTTGTGTCTTACCCGGTTGTTGTGAAGTTCTTGCGTAAGATTTACGATTCATCAATCCGTTTATTAATGATGATTTACCTACATTGGACTTACCTGCAAAAGCAATTTCGACTTTATCATTTTCTGGTAATACACTTGTAACTCCACAAACAGTTTCTAAATTAACACTTTTTATATGCATAGTAACCTCTTTTCCAATCTAACTTACTTTACCAATGCTTCTTTTAATACTTCGTCCATAGTTTCAACTAATACAATTGTAACACCAGTTAAAATTTCTTCTGATATTTCTTCAATGTCTTTTTTATTTGCCTTTGGTACTAATACCGTCGTAATTTTAGCATTTTTAGCAGCTAGAATTTTTTCTTTAAGACCACCAATTGGTAGTACTCTACCTCTTAATGTAATCTCACCAGTCATAGCTACATCGCAACGAACCGCTCTTTTCGTTATTGCAGAAATCATTGCAGTTGCCATTGTAATACCTGCTGAGGGACCATCCTTTGGAACAGCTCCTTCTGGTATATGAATATGGATATCATGTTTATCAAAGTAATCTTCTGCTATCTCATAATCCATACTTACAGAACGAATATAACTAATACCAGCTCTAGCAGATTCTTTCATAATATCTCCTAGTTGTCCAGTAAGCTCAAACTTACCTTTTCCAGGCATTACATTAACTTCAATCTGTAAGGTATCTCCACCAACGCTTGTCCATGCAAGGCCACTTACGATACCAATTTCATTCTTACCATTATTAACTTTAAAGGAATATTTTTCTTTTCCTAAGTATTTTTCCAGATTCTTATCGCTAATACGTATTACTTTTTTCTCTTCACTAACTAGCTCTTTTGCAGCCTTTCTACAAATCTCACCAATTTTTCTTTCTAGATTACGTACTCCTGCTTCTTTTGTATATCCAGTAATAATACGATGTAAGGCTTTATCGGTAATAGATAGAACTTTACTATTTAATCCATGCTTAGCCATTACTTTTTTCACAAGATGATCTTTTGCAATATGGATTTTTTCATTTTCTGTATAACTTGTTACTTCAATTATTTCCATACGATCTAATAAAGGACGAGGAATCGTTTGTAGTGAGTTCGCTGTTGCTACAAATAATACTTCTGATAAATCAACAGGTATTTCTACATAATGATCCACGAATTTATTATTTTGCTCACTATCTAATACTTCTAATAAAGCAGAAGAAGTGTCACCTTTATAATCGCTACTAACCTTATCAATCTCGTCTAATAGCATAAGTGGATTTTTAACACCAGCTTGCTTTAAGCCATTTACAATTCTTCCAGGCATTGCTCCTACATATGTTCTACGATGTCCTCTAATCTCTGCTTCATCACGAACACCACCTAGACTTATACGAACATATTCTTTTTTTAAAGCTCTAGCAACAGACCTAGCAATCGAAGTCTTACCAGTTCCCGGAGGACCTACAAGGCATATAATAGGACTTGTACCATGGTTGGTTAATGTTCTTACCGAAAGGAATTCTAAAATCCTTGTTTTAACTTTTTCTAGTCCATAATGTTCTTCATCAAGAACTTTACTAGCATGCTTAATATCATTATTATCAGTACTAACCTTGTCCCATGGCAAAGCTAATAATGTATCAATATATCCCCTTGAAACAGCACTTTCTTGTGAACTACCAGATAGATTCTTAAATCGCTCGATTTCTTTTTCAATTTTTTCTTTTACTTCATCTGTTGCATTAATATCTTCAAGTTCAGCTAAATAATTATCTGCATCGGTCTGTGTATTCGTTTCACCAAGTTCTTCACGAATTACTTTTAACTGTTCACGCAATAAATAGTCTTTTTGATTTTTATCAACTTTTTCTTTCACTTTATTCTGTAGTTCTTTTCTTATCCTAAAAATCTCAATTTCTTCCGATAAGATTACCGTTAGCTTTTGATATCGTTCTATAACATCAACTGCTTCGATTAAACTTTGTTTGTCTTCTAAGGTTATAGGTATATTAATTGCGATTTGATCTACTAGTTCTTTTACATCTTCTAGTTTCATCAGCTGCTTAATAATTTCTTTACCTATCTTATTATTTTCAATTGAATATACCTCTAGTATATCTTTTAACCCACGAAGCATTGCTTTCATTTCCATCTTCGTAAGCCTTTTTTCACTTTGATCTTCTTCCACTTCTATTTCGCCAATAAAAAATGGTTTCTTTTCTATAAAATCTTCTAATCTAGCTCTTTTTAATCCAGACACCAAGATGCGGATAACATTTCCTGGTAGTTTTATCATTTGTTTAATTTCTGCTATCGTTCCAATTTGATATAAATCATCTATGTCAGGCATTTCCACATCAGCATCTTTTTGTGTAATTAAAAGAATTCTTTGGTCATTTTCCATAGCGTTATCTATGGCTTCTATAGACATGGTACGATTTACATCAAAATGAATTAACATACCAGGGAGAACCGCCATTCCACGTAAGGCAACTACTGGAATTCTCCTATTAAAGTCATTCATCTTAACCTCCATTTATTCTTCCTTTAGAAAAAAGACTGTCTTAAAATCCTTTTAATTATTCAAGTAACTTCATTTTGTTTTGAAGTAATATTGAAACTATAAAGGTTTTTAAGACAGCCCCTTTTATATATTATTAAGCAATTTCGTTACTGTTCTTTTTAGACACCCTTTTTGTGATTGGTTTCCTTGGATTATTTTCATCTGAACTAATCAAGGTAGGTGCTGTAAGACCTTCTGCTGCATCTTTTGTTATAATACATTTTAGGATACGAGTATCAGATGGTACTTGATACATAGAATCCATCATAACAGCTTCCATAATAGCTCTTAATCCCCTTGCCCCCGTCTTTCTCTCAAGAGAACGTTTGGCAATAACTTTAATTGCTTCATCTTCAAATTCAAGTTCTACACCGTCTAATTCAAATAATTTCTTGTATTGTTTCACAATTGCATTTCTAGGTTCAGTTAATATTCTAACTAGTGCTTCTTCATCTAATAAATCTAGAGCTACACATACTGGAACACGACCAACAAACTCAGGTATAAGACCAAATTTCACAAAATCTTGGGGCAATGCTTGCCTAAATAGCTCGCCTATATCTCGTTTTTGACCATCTGCGAGTTCTGCATTAAATCCAATTGATTTCTTACCAATTCTAGCTTCAACGATTTTTTCCAATCCATCGAAAGCTCCACCACATATAAAGAGAATATTAGTAGTATCGATTTGAATAAATTCTTGATGTGGGTGCTTTCTTCCACCTTGAGGTGGAACACTTGCAGTAGTTCCTTCAAGAATTTTTAGAAGGGCTTGTTGTACACATTCGCCAGAAACATCTCGAGTAATCGATGTATTCTCTGATTTTCTTGTAATTTTATCTATTTCATCAATATAAATAATTCCATGTTCTGCTCTTTCAATATCAAAATCAGCAGCTTGTATTAATTTTAATAATATATTTTCAACGTCTTCACCTACATATCCTGCTTCTGTTAAAGCAGTCGCATCAGCAATAGCAAATGGTACATTAATAAGTTTTGCTAGTGTTTGAGCTAGGAATGTTTTACCTGAACCTGTAGGACCACACATTAATATATTACTCTTTTGTAACTCTACATCAAGATCTTTTCCGGAAAGTACTCTTTTGTAATGGTTGTAAACGGATACTGCCAACGCTTTTTTGGCATCATCTTGCCCAATAACATATTGATCAAGATAGTTTTTAATTTCTACTGGTTTTAGTAAGTTTATATCTTTGCTATTAAGCACTTCATCTAACTCTTCTTCAACAAGCTCTGCACATATCTCAACACATTCATCACAAATATAAACATTACTTGGCCCAGCAATTAATTTTCTAACTTGGTCTTGATTTTTATTACAAAAGGAACACCTTAAAGGTTTTCTATCATCTGTTCTATTCGCCACTTATCCATCATCTCCTTCCTACATTCTTATGATCCATTATAGATACAAAAATCTAATTTTGTCCATAAGAATTATAAAGCTTTACTATATAAGTAAAGCTTTATAATTTGTTTATCTTATCTGCTTGTTATAACATTATCGATTATACCGTAAGCTTTTGCTTCTTCAGCACTCATGTAATAATCTCTTTCTGTATCTACTTCGATTATTTCTAATGGTTTACCAGTATTTTTAGCAAGAATTTCATTTAATTTCTTTCTTGTTTTAATAATATTGTCTGCCACTATTTTAATGTCAGTTGCCTGTCCTCTAGCACCACCGGATGGTTGATGAATCATAACTTCCGCATTTGGCATAGCATAACGTTTTCCTTTTGTACCACCTGCTAATAGGAAGGCACCCATACTTGCTGCCATACCCATGCAATAAGTACTAACATCACACTTAATATAATTCATAGTATCATAAATAGCCATACCAGCTGTTACAGAACCACCTGGGCTATTAATATATAAGTGAATATCCTTATTTGGATCTTCTGCTTCTAAGAATAATAACTGTGCAACTATAACACTAGCTGATACATCTGTTACCTCTTCACCTAAGAAGATAATTCTTTCTTTTAATAATCTAGAGTAAATATCGTAGGATCTTTCACCTCTACTTGTTTGTTCAATGACATAAGGTACTAAACTCATAGTTATCCTCCTTTACTGTGTACTATACTTCTACAGCTGCCTCAACAAGAAAATCAACCGCTTTTTGAACAGCCATATCCATAACGATTTGTTCTTTTTCTCTTTCATTAATTAATTCTTTTAGCTTTTCTACTTCCATTTTGTAAGTAGTAGCCATTTGTTCAATTTCTTTTTCAATGTCTTCGTCTGCTACTGTAATACTTTCAGCTTTAACGATAGCTTCTAATACTAATCTACTTTGAATACGTTTCACAGCTTGAGGTTTCATTTGTTCAAGCATTGTATTCGCGTTCATTCCTGTAAATTGGAAGTATTGTTCTAATGTTAAACCTTGCATTTGAAGTCTTTGAGCAAACTCATCTGCCATTTGTCTAACTTGAGTATCGATCATGGCATCAGGAATTTCCATAGTTGCATTTTCGATTACTTTATCAACTAATTTATCTTCTTTTACTCTTACAGCTTCTTTTTCTTTTTTCTCTAAAATTGTTGACTTAATGCTAGCTTTATATTCTTCTAAACTATCAAATTCAGAAACATCTTTTGCAAATTCATCATCAAGTTCTGGTAATTCTTTTGCTTTAATTTCTTTAACTGTAACTTTAAATAAAGCAGGTTTTCCAGCTAGCTCTGCTGCATGGTATTCTTCAGGGAATGTTACGTTAACTTCTACTTCTTCATTTAAGTTTTTACCAATTAATTGATCTTCAAATGTATCGATGAAGGAATGAGAACCAATTGTTAATTCATAATCTGTTCCTTTTCCGCCTTCAAATGCAACTCCATCAACAAATCCTTCAAAGTCAATTTTAGTAATATCTCCGTCTACTACTGCTC
>JAFAEB010000396.1 GCA_023424235.1 Bacillota bacterium | reverse complement strand
CTTAGAATTGGAATAACTTCCTTTTTAGTAGGTAGTGGGACTGGTCCGCTCACCTTAGATCCTGTTTTCTTTACAGTCTCGATGATTTTAGACGCTGATTGATCGATTAATTGATGATCATAAGCTTTTAGTGTAATTCTCATTACTTGACTTGCCATAAAAAAAGTCGCCTCCTTTTCGCACTTAATTGCAGTACGACAAGCGGTGACTGTACACTGGGCCGTGTGTATCCATGTGTCACTTCTTAAAAATAAACCATAATAAATGGTTCAGTAAGAATGCGCATGATTTCTCACATCATTTTGCCCGAACATAATTTGCCTTGTACAGTGACTTGTCGCCAGTTTCATAACTTGACATTCGCTCCACGGAAAACCCGTATCTCGTGATACGGCAACCTCTCGCTTCTACGCTATCAATGTCACAACAAAAGTATTATATAACAGTAATACAGGTTTTGCAAGTACTTTTTTAAAAAATATTTGCGATAATATTTATCAGTATGTTTTTCTATTATTTATATACAAAAATATTATTTTTTATTTCCTTGAACATACAAAAAGATCTTACTCTATATGTAGAATTATTTTTGATAGTTTATCCATATATATTATTAATATTCTTTATATATCTTATTTTATTTTTCTACATTTTTATCTTATTATAATAAGATACTCATAGGATACATCTTGTACTTCTATCCTCTTATTATTATATCAATTTCTTCTTATTATAACATCAATATCTTCTTATTATAATAAGTACTTAATAGTATAATATATTTATTTATCATTCACATAAATATAATCTCTATATTATAGTAAAAATCAATTACTTAGCTCTTTAGCATACTACTAGAGAGCTAAGTTTAATATACTAGATTTTTAATAACAGCTTTTAAATCCAGCTATATGCAAATTTTACTCTAGTCTTATATTCTGCTTCTTATTATAATGCTCTCCATCTACCAGAAGCACCACAAGGTAATACAAGACCATTAGAGCTAACAGGTAGTCCAATCTCATCTGATTCTACTACTCCACCGAATTTCTCTTTCATTTCAATTCCTAGCATATAAGACAATACTGCTGCTTGTAGTCCAGTTGTATAAGAATTAATTAAAAAGAATAGCGGATCACTTTTTAAAGCGCCAGTACATAGCTTAACAAACGGATGAATACTCTCTTCAATCTTCCATATCTCACCCTTAGGTCCTCTTCCGTATGAAGGAGGATCCATTATTATGGCATCATAAAAGTTACCACGTCTTATTTCTCTTTCAACAAATTTTACGCAATCATCTACTATATATCGTATTGGTGCATGTTCTAAGCCAGATGAAGCAGCATTCTCTTTCGCCCAAGTTACCATCCCCTTAGAAGCATCCACATGAGTAACATTAGCTCCTGCTTTTGCCGCTGCTAAAGTTGCACCACCTGTATAGGCAAATAAGTTTAATACTTTTATTTCTTTCTCAGGTTCTTTTTCTTTTTTCTCTTTAATGATATTACTAAACCAATCCCAATTGGTCGCTTGCTCTGGAAATAAACCTGTATGCTTAAAATTAAATGGTTGTAGATTAAAGGTTAAGTCCTTATAATTTATTCTCCATTGTTTTGGCAAATTGAAAAATTCCCACTCTCCACCACCCTTAGAGCTTCTATGATAATGAGCATTGGGCTTTTTCCATCCTTTATCTAATTTAGGGGTATCCCATAACACCTGAGGATCTGGTCGAACCAAAATATAATCACCCCATTGTTCCAATTTCTCACCCATAGAGCAATCTATTACTTTGTAATCTTTCCATCCATCTGCAATCCACATATCTATTCCTACTTTCTTTTCACTTCGGTACACTTCATGTGCTTATTATAATAATATCGTTCCATATTAGCAACTAATTTTTCTATATTTCTTAACTTCAATACTTAATTTAAGAAAATTTTTCTTTTTATCCATCCATTCTTTTATATAAAGTTTTGCGACATTACTTCATATTGTAATATTTACATTTTTGCATTAAAAGCATCAAGAGCTTTACTGCTTTACATAAGTTGCAAATTGCAATCATTTATAAATTATAATCATTTGTTATAGTATTTACATTTATGATACCTTATTCACATAAACATAAAAACCCTATAAAGTAAAATGATTTAAAATCACTCATTCACTCTATAGGGCTTTATTTATGGCCTTAGGCTCTTTTCATTTATTTTTTATAGATATTATCAAGGATATCTTGTAATAACTGTTTACTTCCTTCAACAGCTTGAGATACCGTAGCTTCTCCGTTCATGATTTGCCACATTGGAGTTCCTGCATCAAAGTTAATACTACTCCATAAGTCAACTGTTGGCTTTTTACCCATCTCTATAATGTATGCAAAGTCTCTTTCTGTATCAAAACAGCTTTCTGCCCATTCTGTATTATCTCTGTAAGATAAATCTCCATTATACCAGTTAGTCCAATCATACATAACCTTATATAGTAATAATGGTTCTACAGCACCCTTAGGAATGAAATACCAGTTACCACCAGCAGTGATTGTATTATTTGTTTCTTTATTACCACTTGGTCCAATTGGCCATGGAACGATACTTACATCAAACTCAACTCCTGAACCTGATTGAATCCAGTGTTGTGTTGCCCAGAAAGCTACTTTGCCTTCTTTCCAAGAAAATACGTTATCATTCCAGTCTTCACCATTCCAAGGTCTAGCTGTTTTTGATGTATTATACATATCATAGAAGAAGTCTAATGTTTCAACAACTGGCTTAGAGCTCCAGCCCTCTGTTTCTCCACCTGCAATGGAACCACCATTAGCCATTACCATTTGTGGTAGTGCCATGTTCCATGCTGCTCCATATCCATATACATCTGTCGTTCCATCACCATCGTTATCCTTAGTAGTAGCTACTAAGTATTCTTTAAATTTATCCCAGTTCCATTCCCCTCTATCATATAAATCTTGAGGAGATTCTAAACCTAATTCTTCAATCATGGTAGCATTGTAAGCAAGACCTACTGCTCCTGTTTCAATTCCATTACCTGCAAATAAATAATTCTTACTATCACCAAATAAATTTAATGTTTTAAAAATAGTTTTTTGAGTAAATATATCATCATCAGCTGGTACAAAATCTTCTAAAGGCATTGCTAAACCAGCAGCAACAGCAGGTACACCGAATTGCAAGTCTGCCATGTAAATATCACATGCAGGCGTTCCAGCCATAATAGAAGTATTAATACTTTCCATAATACCTTCCCAAGTTAAGTTAACAAATTCTAATTTGATATTATACTTCTCTTCAATTGCTCTCATATTAGCAAGCATCATGTTAGCTTCGTCGATATTACCTACTTCTGGGTTATCTTCTGGTTTGGTATGTCTACTATCGTAATAAATATCAAACCAAGTTCCAACTTTAATTGTTCTAGGTTCACTACCTTCATGTCTTAAGGTGTTTTCAACCACTTCAGGTGTTGGCTCTTCTGTAGGTGTAGCTTCTGCAGCTTTCGTAGGTTCTGCAGTTGGTGTTGTAGTATCACTACTTGTTTCCTCTGACTTTTTACCACATGCTGCAAGAGATACTGTCATAATAAGAACTAATAATAAAGCTAAAATTTTCCTACTTTGTTTCATTAAATTTGACCTCCTCATTTTATTAAGCTTTTTATGTAGACAGTCATTATTTCAATCCCCAGCGACTGCCTTGAGCAACAAATAGAATTTCTATTCATTGTTAACTCTGTATATAATTATAGATCACTGCGACTATTTTTGCAACACATTTGATAACATTATTTTGTTTTTTTAAAGCATATTATTGTGCATAATGTTGCATTTTTAGTCAATTTTACTTATGAAGTTGGTATCTTGAATTTTTTATCCTACAATACCACTACGCTCCACACCCTCCATAAAGTAACGTTGAAGCGCTACATATAGCAATATAACAGGCAATATGGTTAATACAATACCTGCATATAGATATAACTGCGTTAAGGTTGGATCATCAATTTTATCCATATTAGCAATTGTTGCCTGTAAAGTAGTTATCTTTTTACTAATCAAGTATTTTGAATCAATTGTAAACAGATTTGCATAAAACATATCATTATATTGCCACACTAAAGAGAATACAGCTACTGTTATTACAGATGGTATGGCATTTACTAACATAATTCTAAAATAGGTATACCAGGTACCCGCACCATCTATAAATGCAGCCTCCTCAATCTCCTTTGGTAGCCCTCGAAAGAATTGATTAAATATATAGATATATAAACCAGAACGTAAACCAACACCAAACAAGGTCATAATATACATAGGAACTCTGGTTTGCAGTAGCTTAAACCCATCTGTCACGCCAAAAAAGGTACTAAAAATTCCAAACACATCAAATTTTCTAAAATACATATAAAGAGGTAACATAATGGTATGTGTTGGTATTACAATGGTAAGTATTACACCAGCAAAAAATAATCTTTTAAAAGGAAATTGAAATCTTGCAAAACCATAACCAACCATGGAACATACTAAAATTTGAATAATCATTAAGGATAGTACATAAACAAGGGTATTTGATAATGTTTTTATATAATCAAGTCGTAACCATGATTTCGTGAAATTTCCAAGTGTCGGTGCCTTAGGAAATAAATAAACCACCGGATTATAAACATCCTCTGCCGAGAAAAAGGAGCGGCTAAATACGGTTATAATTGGTCCTAATATAATATAGGAAATACCAATTACAATAAGTAAACGCAGGAGGGAGAATATAAACTTTTTAAATCCAACCAATAATTTAATCTTATCATTTGCAAATTGCTTATCTGTTTTTAAATCATCAATCCACTTTTTAGGTGTTTTTATTATTGATATATTCACGTAATCCCCTCCTTTAATTATAGTAAAATGTTTTCTTCGAGATAATGATGCCAACGATTAAAAGTATTACGCATACCACCACTGTACTTAACAAGCTCATGGCCGAACTTAGTCCATAATTATAATTCGTAAAGGCTTCTGTGTAAGCTACATTAACAATATCACTTCCAATGAAGGAGTCCACAATTGTATATACGGTATTGGTTAGAATTAGGGGAGAAACCATTGGAAAAGTTATTTTCCAGAAGGTTTCATAAGCGGTTGCACCTTCAATTTTTGAAACTTCATATAAAGAATCTGGAACCGCCTGTAATGCTGCGATAAAAATTATAATTTGAACACCAGAAGTTTTTACAATATCATAAATTCTTGCTACCGCTTCAACAATATAATCAAACAATCTAGCTGGAAGACCAAACTCAATAAATATACCTATAAAAAAATCTATATTTACCGCACTAGAAGCTTGATTTGTAATTTCAGAAGATGCTACACTAAGTCCTCCTGCAATTACTTGTCTTGCAAGTTCCATAGCACCATTAATCGCTTCTGAGTTCATAATTACAGGTATAAAAAAGATAGCCCTTACAATCGTTCTACCTGTAAATTTTTGATTTAGTAAAATTGCCATCAATAAACTAAAGAAGATGATAAGTAAAACGTCAATTACAATACTATAGATGGAATCAACCAATACCTGATTAAAACTACTATGTTCAAATAATGCATACTTAAAATTATCGATTCCAGCAAATTTAGTTGTAAATCCACCAGTCTCACCAATAATTACTTCACTAAAGCTAAATCTTAAGGTTAGAAACAAACTTCTTATGTAAAATGCCAAAAAACCTATAATCCAAGGGGATATAAAAATCAAACCCATGATTGCTCTTTTCCTAGACAGGGTAAGTCTGTTTTTATTTTTCATTATTTAACCCCCTTAATCACATAACTTCTGGCTAAAATTTGCTCACCGTCCACATTAACATCATCATGATTATAGTTTACTAGAACCGTTACCCCATTATCATAAGTAATACTACGTACACCAGGTGAGTGAATCCTATGATTTACAACCACAGAACCCGTTACATATTTAAGCCCATTATTGACTTCTTCATATATTTCTTTTGCATCATCAATCCAGTTTTCATAATTAGTAGCATACATTCGATTAAGTCCAGAGTATTTAAAATTATTAGAATCTTCATAGGAAAAGGTAAAGTGCGGTGAAGCTCCATACTCTAATAATCGAAGAACCATATCTGTAGTATCATAACTATCACTTAGGTTGATAGGATAACCAGTATAATCAATACTTCCATGTAATATCATTTGATAAAATGGTATTTCCTCATCAATAATATAGAAGGAATTATGACTAATTGGCATGTTTATAATCTCATCTGCATAGGAGAGAGCATAATAGTTTCCACCAGATATCATCATTTCTTTATTAAGAGCATCAAGCTTTGTAAAAGAATCTATAACAACTTCTTTCGCATTTTCTCTGTTAATAACATTGGTTCTTTTTTTATCCGAATAAATGCTATTTCCTAAGTCTCTTAAGGATACCCCAGTAATATCAAAGTCCTTCAT
>JAFAEB010000021.1 GCA_023424235.1 Bacillota bacterium | reverse complement strand
GAACCTCCACTTACAACAGATACTAAAATACCTGTTTGTGATTCAAATTCTTCGATCATTGGACTTAAAAAAGAAATGGGATGAGGTGTGTAGATAACTAAACTTTTAGTATGATTATGTTCTTTGTTTATGTTTCTATTATTTATTAGGACTACCATTAATGTAGTTACGAAAAACAGCAGAAAAAGTGAAACTATTATAATCTTATATTTCATAAAACCTCCAAGTAATGTATACTTTACTATTCATTTAAATATAGTTTTATTTTCGTGATAATATATACTATTGATTCAAAACCATCATCTGTCACATTGCACAAATATTATACAACATTAACATTATTGTATCACATATTGACCAAATCTGATAGTATGATTTCTTGGAACACTTAAAGTATGATTGTAATACCATAGAAAATGGACAAACAATGTTGTAGTTTATTACATTAAGTGGTAAAATTTAATAGATTTAATTAGAAATTATACTTTATTAACATACAAATTGATAGAATGAAAATTTTGGCAGATTAGGAGAATCTATGTACCGAGTATTAATTATTGAAGATGATATGGGAATTGCAGAAGCAATAAAGGAGCAAGCTAGAATGTGGAATATTGATGCAAGCTGTGTTCAAAACTTTCGTAATGTACTTAGTGAATTTGCAGATAGTGACCCCCATTTAGTATTACTAGATATCTCACTTCCCTTTTATAATGGTTATTATTGGTGTACTGAAATACGTAAAATATCAAAAGTGCCTATAATATTTATTTCTTCCGCTTCGGATAATATGAACATCGTTATGGCTATGAATATGGGAGCAGATGATTTTATTGCTAAACCATTTGATCAAAGTGTACTTATTGCTAAAGTACAAGCCCTATTACGCCGTACTTACGATTTTGCATCCCTTGTACCAGTAATCGAGCATCGTGGTGCTATCCTCCATACAGGAGATAATACATTAAGCTATCAAAATGAAAAAATACCATTAACTAAAAATGAGTATCGAATTCTTCTTAGTCTTATGGAAAACAAAGGGAAAATTGTTAGTAGAGAACGTCTAATGGAGCAGTTATGGGAATCGGATAGCTTTGTGGATGAAAATACCTTAACAGTTAATGTAGGACGGTTACGTAAAAAGCTTGACACTGCAGGACTTCATGAATTTATAACAACAAAATTTGGTGTTGGTTACATGATTGCTAGCTCATTAGAAAGGATATAAGAATGAAACTATTTTTTATTTATTTAAAGTATAAAAGAAAAGTTATTTCTATATTTTTATTATTCGCTTTCATTTATGCTTTTTCCTTCTTCTTATATCATCTTCCTATTAAAGCAGTCCTTTATCCAACTACTCTTAGTATCCTATTCGCTTTTGCTTACTTTTTATATGACTATAATAAAAGTCGTATGATCTATGAAAAGCTTCAGGAAATAAAAGAGTTATCCGAGGCTGCAACTAACTTGCTACCTAATCCTAATAGTATGGAGGAAGAAAATTATCAAAGAATTATACATTTACTTTGGGAAGAAAAGAAACAGTTTGAAGATGAAATGAACATCCGCTATTTTGATATGATTGAATACTATACCGTTTGGGCTCACCAAATTAAAACACCCATTGCCTCCATGCGTCTTTGGTTACAAAATGAAGATAGTAGCTTGTCTAGGAAATTATCTTTAGATTTAATACGAATTGAGCAATATGTTGAAATGGTGCTTATGTTTCTTCGATTGGATTTTGATACAACCGATTATCTCTTCCGTGAATATGACTTAGATCAAATTGTAAAAGATGCTATAAAAAAATTTTCTGGTGAATTTATCAATCGTAAATTAAGTCTTGTCTATGAGCCACGAAACACTATGGTAGTAACAGATGAAAAATGGTTATCTTTTGTAGTGGAACAATTACTATCTAATGCACTAAAGTATACAAAAGCCGGTAGTATATCAATATTTATGAAGGAACCCCAACTTCTTTGTATAAAAGATACTGGTATTGGAATATCTCCAGAAGATCTACCCCGTGTTTTCGATAAGGGTTATACTGGTTTTAATGGACGAGGCCATAAAAAAGCAAGTGGAATTGGATTATATCTTTGTAAGCGAGTTTGTAATAATTTAGGACATAGAATAAGTTTAGATTCCGTTTTAGATGAGGGAACTCTTGTACAGATTGATTTCGCTCATAAGAAGATTGAATTAGAATAAATCTAACAAAAATGTAAGAATTGAAGGGGGAATTGTAAGCCGAATCGATGGTATTACAGTTCTCTTTTTTGTTACAATAGCGATAGAAATTTGCTAGGAGGATTAATAAGCATGAGTATATTAGAAGTAAATGGGTTAAAAAAAGTATATACGACTCGTTTTGGTGGAAATAAAGTAGAGGCTCTAAAAAATGTTACCTTTAGTGTCGAAGAGGGTGAATATGTTGCAATTATGGGTGAATCTGGTTCAGGAAAGACTACACTGCTTAATATTTTAGCTGCTCTTGACAAACCAACAGCTGGTATTGTGAACTTAGATGGTAAAGATTTAACAAAGATTAAAGAATCCTTGGTATCTGCTTTTCGTAGAGATAATCTAGGATTTGTATTTCAAGATTTTAATCTGTTAGATACTTTTTCCTTAGAAGATAATATTTACTTGCCACTTGTATTAGCAAACAAAAGTTATAATGATATGCATAAACGCTTGATCCCTATTGCAGAGCAATTAGGAATTACAAGTTTACTTAAAAAATATCCATATGAGATATCAGGTGGTCAAAAGCAAAGGGTAGCAGTAGCCAGAGCCTTAATTACAAATCCAAAGCTTATATTAGCAGATGAGCCGACAGGCGCTCTTGACTCGAAAGCAACCGATGAATTGTTGCGATTATTTAGCGATATTAATAAACAGGGGCAAACCC
>JAFAEB010000141.1 GCA_023424235.1 Bacillota bacterium | reverse complement strand
GTACTGGATTTGCTTATTGGACAGATCTAATTAGTATTAAGACCACAGCAGAAACAGGCTTTTTAGATGTTAATTTTACACAAGCAAAATATCAAGGTAGCAATTTTGTTCCTACAAACGAAAAGTTAGATGAAACTGCATATAACATGACTGTTCGTACAGCAACATTTGATGCAAATAATCCTGACCAAATAGCATTTGATATTACCAACTTATATCCAGGTCACTACGCAGGATTTGAAGCAACAGCTAAGAATGCAGGTACTGTAGCAGCTAAATTAGGAAAAATAAACACTTCTTTTGCTGGTGACAATTCTATGACTAGAAATATGATTGGTATTGCTCTTGATGCTGTTTCTGATTATGAAACTACAGAAACTAAAAAAGTTTTAGTTTGTGACGATCTTTTCTGTAAAGATTCATCACATGAACATGAATATTATTTCAATAAATGGGGTATTAAATTAGTTAAAGGACGTTATGAAACAGTTATTAGTGTTATTGGTCATGAAAGTAATGTTGATATTAATTTACCAGAAGGTTCAACTTTTGTTATTGGTAGTAAAACCTTCGTACGTCTCTCTGCTTTATCAAGTGTAGCAGTAGCAGAACAACTTAGTAATATGTTATATTTAACTAATAATAGTGAAATGAAATTTATTGTAACAATTGGTATGGATCCAGATGCTGCAGGTGTATATACAACTGGTAGCGCTAATGATTTCAAAGCTAATAACGATGCAAATACACAAAATAAATCTGCATCTGTTACTTTAGGTTTAGTTTGGGATCAATATAACGAACAATAAAATAAATTATTTTAATTTTATTTAATTATAATAAGCGAATGACTTTTAATATGTCATTCGCTTATTCCCATGATAAATTACTTAAATACGAGGAGGATATTAGGAATGGTAGCAATGAGTAGGATAAAAAAAATGGTATTGATAATAGCTTTAAGTATAGGCATGGTATTATGTTTTTTGGGGATAATATTAATTTATAATAACCCCAAAACCTATACTGAAGAGATTGCATTATTTGATTATACATTTCAACCCAATTTGTCATATGAAGTACATTTAATTGATAATGTATTATATGATACCATACAAAAAGAAGGTGCCATCTACATAAAAAATATCCTTGATTATATTAAAGTTGATTTTGGAATAAATTATCAGGCTAGCGAATCTATACCACTTAATATGGAATATGTTGTTAATGCAAGTGTAGTAGGATTTAGCAGTAGTAATAATAATAGATTAGATTATTGGCGAAAAGATTTTCCGCTAACGGAGAATAAGCAGTTGTATATGGAAACAGACATAGTTCAAGAAAGTTTAAGTCATCAACTTAAATTAGATAGTTATGAAAACTTTGCTGTAGATGCTAATAAATTAACAGGTGTTAATTTATCAACAGAACTAATAATAAGCATGATGGGGTGTATTACCGCTACCACATCTGAAGGTGAGAAGTTAACTCCCTTTGATATTAATATGACCATTCCCCTACAGGAGAACTTAATTGAAATATCAAAAGGTAGTCTAGAACCGATTTCAGAACGCTTTACTGAAAGCATCGTTCATACTCTGCCGATTGAGATTAAGTATATTGTTCTACTAAGTGTTTTGATCCTAGTCTTAATAGTTGGATTACTATTAGCAATATTCCGTATATATGAACCTACACAAAAAGAGATACTTAAAAATGAAGTGAAAAAAATAATTAACAACCATGGAAGTAGAATGATAGCCCTACAGTGTAGTCCATCAAATAAATCGATTCATACCACCTATGAAGTTGCAAGTATAAAAGATTTAATTATTCTATCAGATGATATAAATAAACCAATTTATTACATAAAGGATGACAAAGAAGTTGCTATGGATTCTTCATTTTATGTAGATGACAAAGGTGAGCTTTATATTTATACACATAGAACTGCTTACAATAAAAATTTCTATTTAAGAGAGTCAGTCAATATAGATGATATGCTGGATTCAAAGCAAAATGATGAAAATGAGAGTCCTGCATGCCAAATACCGAATAGTTAAGATAAATAAAGCAATCAGTAGTGCACAGGGAATAATGATTAATTAAATTAGAAAATTAGAAATTAAAATATGAGGAATAGATACAATATAAAGATGTATCTATTCCTCTTTATGTGCGCCCAGCATGGGCGCAATCTAACGGGTTCAAGTCCCGAGCACGTCCTAGTAGTGGAAAGTGCATAGCCTAAGACAAGGGTGTCGTCCGTGAGGATGAATCTGTAGGAAGTCCGTGGGCAAATCTCTGGTCCGACGAACAGAAATCACATACAAGGCATACTTTTGTGGGTAAGGCTGCATAACAAGTCAAAGCCCAATAACTACTCGAAAACAAAAGGTGTAAATGTGGCGGATAGATGGAGAGGAAGATTGCGTTCTTACCTGGGGAGACTTTGGAGATACGTTGTGGAAATGAACTTTGAAACAACAAACCATGCAGTGATGCATGACTGAACTCCAAGGAGTCAGCAGAGGTCATAGTACCAAAGGTAGTCGACGACCATTGGGAAGGACTGAACAATAGGAGGTTTTGAA
>JAFAEB010000139.1 GCA_023424235.1 Bacillota bacterium | reverse complement strand
TACGAAAACTCTACAATGAATTAACTAGAACTACCTATGGATTTGACTTTGAAGCTTGGTACCAAGATGGGTACTGGAGGGATAAACATATTCCTTATTCCCTAATATATGAGGATAAAATGATTGCTAACGTATCCGTTAATCTTATGGAATTTCTAACTCCCTACGGTGAAAAAAAGTATCTTCAATTAGGTACTGTTATGACAGATATGAACTTTAGAAAGAAAGGATTGAGTCGGTTTTTATTGGAACAAATCTTATTAGAATGGAAGCATAAAACAGATGGCATCTATTTATTCGCTAACGATAGTGTACTTGACTTCTATCCGAAGTTTGGATTTAAGAAATGTGTTGAATATCAGTACAGTAAACAGTTGAATGGATTTCCAAGTTTTTCTGCGAAAAATATTAATATGAGTGATCCTGAGAATAAAAAACTCCTATTCCATGCTATTCTTAATAGCAAGCCAATGAGTAAATTAACTATGCTTAGGAATCCTGAATTAATTATGTTCTATGTGACATCCTTTATGAAAGATACTGTATTCTACATTGAGGATTTAAATACTTATGCTATCATAGAAAAGTCAAATCATACTTTGACTCTTTATGATATATTTTCAAGTAAGAATCATCCAATCGATGCAATTATTAATGCCCTATCGGATAATTCTATCGATAAAGTTGTTCTTAATTTTACACCTACTAATACCGATGGTTTCACAGAATCTATCCTCATGGAAGATAACACCACCTTATATGTATTGGGTGATAACTTTGATTTTATTAATAAGGATAAACTTATGTTTCCAAGTCTATCCCATACCTAACATATAATCTAAGCCTCATTTAGCAAAGTAAAGCCAAGAATTAACACACCACCTAGGATTTGAATTCCACTGATTCCTTCTCCTAATATGGTTACTGATACGATAATAGCTACCAAAGGATCGATGTAGCTTAGTATTGCAGCCTCTTGTCCTTTTAGACTTTTTAATGATGAGAAATACATGCAATAACAGACTCCAGTATGTAATATACCTAAAATTAATAGATTTACATATCCATTTAAATTCATGTTATTTAAATGAATTCCTTTCGTAAGAAGTATATATGGTATTAATACAACAATCGCTGCTACAAATTGAATAATAGTTCTATCAACTCCAGTAACATTTTTAATATACTTATTAAGTATTATTACGGTTACATAGAGAATAGCAGCCCCTAATCCAAACCCAATACCAATTAAATGATTTCTTCCTGATGACATACCTGTATTACCAATGACTAAGACTAGACCAATTGAAGCCATAATAAAGCACATCATTTGCTTTCTTGTCAGCTTTTCTTTAAATAAGATCGGACTAATTATCATAACAAGTACGGGTGCAAAATAATAGCTTAGAGTTGCCAGTGAAACTGTTGTATATTTATATGCTTCAAAGAATAATATCCAATTTGCACCCATTGCTGCACCAGATAAAAATAGGATTGGAATATCTTTTTTTATTTCTTTGATATCCATCTTCTTGCCAGATAATATGCGATAAAGTATTATAAAAACAACTGCAATAACAGCTCTAAACAAGGCAATTTCACTTGATGATAATGAAATATTCCGTACAACAATACCAATCGTACCAAATACTATCATGGAAGTAATCATTTGTAACTTAGCTTTCATATCTTACCCTAACCTTTACTAGAATTTGATATATTATATCATATATGTATAAATATTCAAGTACAAAGGATAGAATTACATTTAGTTGGAGTTAAGACAATTGAGGAATACATATGTTTTCATTTTAGATAAGAAGTTTTAGTTAAATATAATTTGTAATTTAAACTTACAAAAATATTATGAAGGAGAAGAAAATTGAGATGGAAATTATTAAAATAAGTAACCTAACAAAAAGTTATGGTAAATCCCGAGGTGTTATTAACCTTAACTTAACCGTTAACAAAGGAGATATCTACGGTTTTATGGGACCAAATGGTGCTGGTAAATCCACTACCATCCGTACAATGTTAGGTTTCATTGAACCTAGTAATGGCAAAATTGAAATTTTTCAAAAGGATATTACAAAGCATAATGTATCCATTCTTAAAAACATTGGATATATGCCTTCAGAAGCCATGTTTTATCCTAATCTTAGAGTGGAAGAAGTATTAAAATTTGCTTCAGATATACATAAAAAAGATTGTAGCGAATTTAGAAGTGAATTGTGTCAACGATTACAAGTAGATACCAAAAAGAAAATAGAAGAACTCTCCTTAGGTAATCGAAAAAAAGTAAGTATTATATGTGCTATGCAACATAAGCCTGATTTGTACATCTTAGATGAACCTACAAGTGGCCTTGATCCACTTATGCAAAATGAATTTTTTAAATTACTTTTAGAGCAGAATAAAAATGGTGCTACCATATTTTTATCCTCTCATGTATTATCTGAAATACAAAAATACTGTAATCAAGTTGCCATTATTCGAGAAGGTAAAATTATCGCAAGAGATACAGTTGCAAATTTATCAAGTACCAATGCAAAGAAAATTAAACTTACAGGAATAACAGAAGACCTTAATCTTTCTGGCATTTCTGGTTTACATCATAGCAATGGTTCAACGACTTTTTTATACAACGGAAAGCTTCAAGAATTAATTACTTTCTTATCGAATATAAATTTCACAGATTTATTAATAGAAGAACCATCTCTTGAAGAAATCTTTATGCATTATTATGAAAAGGAGGAAGTACAATAATATTTGTTGTACCTTTAATATGACGATAATAAAACATGAGCTTAAAATGAATTTTAAATCCTTACTCATTTGGACCTTAAGTGTTGGACTTATGTCCTTCGTATTTGTATTAATGTTTCCAGGTCTTAAAACAACATTACTAGATATGGCGGATGCCTACAGTAATATGGGTGGTTTTTCTACTGCTTTTGGTATGGATAAATTAAATTTAGGTGAATTAATGGGCTTTTATGGAACTGAAATTGGAGTTATTTTTACACTTGGTAGTAGTCTATTTGCAGCACTTTTAGGAATCGGTATTCTATCAAAAGAAGAAGGAGGTCATACCTCTGAATTTTTATTTTCATTACCAATTAGCAGAAAGCAAGTTGTTTTAGAGAAACTTTTATCCATTTTATTTATACTCTTCCTTTATAACCTAGCATTTATCTTGTTGATGGTACTTGGGTTTGCCTTTATCGGAGAGGATGTTGATGTAAAAGGATTCATACTATTCCACTTAGCAAGCTTTCTTATGTGTATCAAAATTTCCTGTATTTGTTTTGCCTTATCTTCATTTAGTAAAAAGGCAGCTCTTGGTTCTGGATTATCCGTTGCACTTCTTCTTTACTTTGCAGATTTAATGGCTAAAATTATAGAAGATACTAAATTTCTACGTTACATAACACCTTTTTCCTATGCAGATGCAGCAGATATTATCGCTACTGGATCCATACATAGCGATTATCTGATACCGGGTATCATAATAACGATTGCTTCTACCATAACTGGATTCATCGTATATATGAAGAAAGACTTAGCAGCGTAATAAAGTATTATGGATGGTATTAGAAAAAAGAGATAGATAAAATTATAATCGAATGTATCTACTAGTATATCTA
>JAFAEB010000014.1 GCA_023424235.1 Bacillota bacterium | reverse complement strand
ACGTACCACACTATCACCAAACTTACCAATGCGCATTGCCTTATGCTTTAAGAAAAAGTCATCTAGTTTATCAAAGTTTTCAGACCAATGACCTGAATGTCTTCTAGATGGTACTTCAATTTCCCTTCCCTCTTTGGTAATCGTATATAACATTTCTTGTTCATCTGTAAGTCTTCCTGGAATATCCGCCCATTCTTCTACCCCATGTATAAATGTATTACGTCTTAAATCCACACCAATTAACATAATATTAGCATCCATGTCTAATAATTTCCCCCATGGTGAACGTCTTGCACAAGGAGTGTCAAATAGCTCATTTCCACTTATAAATTCCTCTGCTCCTTTACCAATAGCAGCAACTGAATGTGTTGGATGTAATGAACGAACAACACCCTTGCGTTTACGGAATAATTCAGGTAATATACCAACACAAACTTTAGAATCTTCAACATAATATTTAGGATTACTCGCATTTATATATGCCCAGGTATGCGTTGGAAATACAAGCAGTCCGTCCTTCATATGTTCCATAAGAGCATCTAAAACGGTATCGGCTCCCATATGTACCTCTCCTATACTTTTCATTGAAGAATGCACTAATAAAGTGGAGTTCTTATCGATACCTAACTTATAAAGATCCTCTAATAAATCTTCATACTTATACATAGAAATACCTCATTTTTTATCTTTTTGACGCATCTGTTCTGATAACAAATGCATATTCCCAGCTATTTGGTCCCTTTCCACAATTGATACGAATGCCACGAATCACACCACCTTCTTTAAAATCTTCATATTGAGTACTTAAAAAAGCAGCCCCATTCATGGTTAATATAAAGTTAGCTTCCTTCTTTTTTATTTCTAAGTGGCTTATGCTAGATAAACTTTTATCATATCGAAGTCTTCCATCTTCAGAAAGTATAACATCGATCATTTCTATCCGAGTAGGTGTAGAACCTTTAAACTTTATATTTATCTCTTCTTCCAGTGGAATATATAGCAAATCCTCTTTCTCTTTATCCTTCATATAGTAGATGAAGGTGTCTTCTCTATCATATTTTTTTCGATTCCATGTATTTAGTCCTAAAACATGGTCTATTGTAGTGCCATTTACAGTTATAGTAATATCTGGTGGTTTCTTATCTATTATACCAACTTTTAAAATAATAAACAGTCCTAATATAAGAATCAATAGTATTACTACTGACTTTTTTCTTTTCATTCATACCTCCTAGTACAATATGTAATTCTATTGTATTACTTATTTTATTTCGGCATGTTTATGAAATTAATTCATATATTTTTGAAATTCTAATATCATAGCACGAAACTATAGCGTGTGATTATTATTGTTGTAGTGATATCGAACAATGAATAACCACACACCAATTTACTATTTATTTATGAAAGGCTCTAATATATTGCTTTGGATATACATAAGGGATCTGATTTTCATATGCAGTATCTAAAACCCAATAAGGATTTCTAAGTAATTCTCGGCCTAAGGCTACAAAATCTGCACGATTATTAAATAACACCTCTTCTACTAACTCTGGACCAGTAATTAATCCAACTGCAATGGTTGGAACATTACATTTTGATTTTAAATATTCAGAAAAACGAACTTGATACCCATTATAAACCGCAATTCTCGCTTGAATTACACCACCAGAACTTACATCAAGTACATCAATGAAGTCTCTAACTTCATTAATTATCTCCTCCATTTTATATACATCTAGGCCATCTGGAGTGTAATCCGATGCGGATACCCTTAGAAAAATTGGCATATCACTTGGTAATACCTTACGAACTTCTTCTAAAATTTCCCGCAAAAGTCTACTTCTATTTATAACATTACCACCATACTCATCTGTTCTTTGATTGGTTATTGGTGACAAAAACTCATGTATCAAGTATCCATGAGCTGCATGAATTTCTACTCCATCAAAACCTGCTTTTACTGCTCTTATGGCAGCTTCTCTAAAAGATGCTATAATTTCTTTTATTTCATCTTGGGATAATTCCTTAGGAACTCTACTATTTTCATCAAAAGGAATCCCACTAGGCGCAACAATTTCTTCTGATATTACTTCGCACTTTCTACCTGCATGTGCTAGTTGTATAACCATCTTTGTACCATATGGCTTACATAGTTCTACTATCTTTTTAAGTCCACTTATATGATTATCATCCCAGATTCCAAGATCATGTTCCGATATTCTACCATTCGAAGTTACACCTGTTGCTTCCACTATAATAATGCCTACACCACCAACTGCTCGTGAACCATAATGTACATGATGAAATTCATTGGCATAACCATCTGTATCTGCTGTATACATACACATAGGTGGCATTACAATTCTATTTTTTACTTCAAAGTTTTTTATCTTTATTGATTCAAATGCTCTCATAATTACTCCCATCCACATATTGTATTCGTATTATTTACTAGTTATATGAATTTTAACATAATTAAGAAAAAATGCAAATAGCTGACACTCTAAAATTGTGACACAAAAAAGAGCTTTTGCTCATAGATTTATTACCATCTATTCTGCAAAAGCTCCTTATATAAGTTTTATAAGAGATATCAAAAGAGCTATAGGTTAATCTCCTTTAAGATATCTTCAATTGATTTACGTCCAAATACAACTTTTTCATCATTAATAATCATACATGGAACACTCATAATGCTATATTTTTTCTTAATTTCCTCATAATGAGCTAAGTCTAACATTCTAGCTGTAACATTCTTATTTTCAAGAGCAATTCTTTGTGCACCAGTTACTACTTCAGGGCACATGGTACAAGATAAGGAAATCGCTATTTTAATATCAACCTTTTTATTAAAATCCTTTATACGGTTAAGTAATTCTAAATCTATTTTTTGTCCTGGACCGCTTGCATTATAAAGAGCCAATATAAATGAATTAAACTCATGTCCTCCAGGGACACCATGGAAGGCAACGCCTAAATATTCATTCTCTTCACTGCATATTACTAGTGCTGGGTATAAATCAATATTAGCTGCTTCTTCAAGTCTTGGATTTTCACCTTTTTCATAAATTTCAACTAAAATCTTATCCGTTAGATTCGATATTTCACCAGCAAATCCTTTTAACTCATTAGAGACTTCTTTACTATGATCAAGGATTGTTACAACTTTAACCTTTTTCTCCATCCTACTAAATATAGGTTCAAGTTTTTCCTTCATATCACTCGTAATAAAAGCATCTTCTTCATCCGTTTCTTCACTCACTTGCTCATAAGATTCTTTCTGTAATTCTTCTTCACTTCTTGTGGTATTTTCTTTACGCTCTACACCGTATTTATTTGCTAGTTCTTCAACATAACGTTCTAAATTAGTAGCAGCTACGGCTCCATCCGATACAGCAGTTACAACTTGTCGTAAGGTCTTTATGCAAACATCTCCCGCAGCATATACACCTTTTACATTTGTCATAAGATTACTGTTGGTTATAATATAACCTCCATTATCAAGCTCTACATGGCCTTTCACTACATCAGAAGCTGGAATATATCCTGCGAAAACAAAAACTCCAAAGGTACTATTATCCTCTGCTTTATACTCAGTTCGTTCACCGCTTACATTGTTAATGAACTTAGCATACTTAAGATTTATATCTCCACCAATTTCTTCAACTTCCGTGTTAAACCTAACTTCAATATCTTTATGCGCTAGAACTTTATCGGCAATGGATTTTGCACATGTAAATTCAGGTTCTCTTGCAATAATAGTAACCTTTCTTGCATATCTAGTTAAAAACATTGCCTCTTCTGCTGCCGCAAATCCTGCACCAACTACAAATACATCTAAACCAGTAAAGAATTCTCCGTCACAGGTTGCACAGTATGCTACACCCCTACCTTTAAATTCTATTTCACCTTTAAAGCCTATTGCTCTAGGATTTGCACCAGTAGCTATAATGATACCAAATCCTTTATACTCTCCCTTATCCGTTTTTATTACTTTAATTTCATCGGTAAAATCTACGTCAATTACGTTAGCACTTACAATTTGAGCTCCAAAGTAAACTGCTTGCTTTCTCATACTTTCCGTTAAAGATGCTCCTGAGGTTTTTCCTACCCCAGGATAATTTACTACTTCAGATGTTGTTTTAATTTGCCCACCAATATCACTTTTTTCAAGGATTAGAACTCTAAACTTGGCTCTAGCTGCATATAAGCCCGCACTAAGTCCAGCAGGTCCTCCACCTATTATTATAGTATCAAACAAATTATCCATATATTAAATCATACCAACTAAGTCTAAGCTTGGTTTTAATGTTTCTTTACCTGGTGTCCATTTTGCTGGGCAAACTTCATCTCCATGCTCTGCAACAAATTGAGCTGCTTGCACTTTTCTAAATAATTCATCTGAATTTCTACCGATTCCACCTGCATTTACTTCATATACTACGATTTTTCCTTCTGGATTAACGATAAAGGAACCTCTTTCTGCTAAACCATCTTCTTCAATCATAACATCAAAATCTCTTGCTAGGGCACCTGTAGGATCTGCTAACATCGTATATTCAATTTTCTTTATCGCTTTGGAAGTATCCGCCCATGCTTTATGAACAAAATGAGTATCACAAGATACAGAGTAAACTTCACATCCTAATTTTTTAAGTTCTTCATATTTTCCTTGTAAATCTTCTAACTCAGTTGGGCAAACAAAGGTAAAATCTGCTGGATAAAAATAAAAAATAGACCACTTACCTAACACATCTGCCTTTGTAACTGTTCTAAACTTTCCTGTTTGATAAGCCTGAACTTTAAAATCTGATATTTCTTTTCCTATTAATGACATATTAATACCTCCATAAATTTATATTATATAATAATAGTAATCGTTATTGATTTCTATAAAATAGTAACATAACTTTTTTATGATTTCAATACTTGAAAATGATTATTATTATCAATTATGGGTTTATTTACATATAATTATGAGCTCCTTCTTAGCTAAAACTCCTATTTTTTAGATATTCATGGCCTTTGTTCTCATTGCAAATAAAACATAGTTATGATATGATAAGCATATTAAACACGAAAATCGTATTAATTTGTCGTTATGGGAGATCTTTATGTCAGATATAAATAGTATAAGGAAAGTTGATGCAACAAAGCAAGTCATCACCTCAACTAAGATAAATACAAAGAAAGATAACTTTTCCTCCTATCTTGGAGTTTGTAAAAGCATGGATGCTATTTTTAGTGAGGCATCAAAAAAATATAATGTTCCTGTTAATCTTTTAAAAGCGATAGGAAAAGCGGAGTCAAACTTTAATGCATCCGCTATCTCTCGTTCCGGAGCTGTTGGTGTTATGCAATTAATGCCAAAGACTGCTGCCTACTTAGGCGTAACTGACTCTTATGATGCTACAGATAACATTATGGGTGGTGCAAAATACATAAAAGAGCTTCTCACCAAATATAATGGTGATACAAGTCTAGCTCTAGCAGCATATAATGCTGGTATGGGAAATGTAAAAAAGTATGGTGGAATACCTCCTTTTAAAGAAACCCAAAACTATGTAAAAAAAGTTATGAATTTTATGAAAGAGGATATTCAAACGGGCGTAACTACTTCAACAAAACCGTTAATAAATACATCAAGTACTTATAATAATGTCAATAATACCATTATCTATACCAATCGTAATGATGAAGAAACTATTTATAACCATATTATTGATGATACTAGTGCAGATGCTATGGAGGAATTAGAAGAGGTATTTACTTACAATAAGTATCTTGAATTTCTAGAACTTTTCATGAAGGATAGCAATGAAGATAAAAAAGAGGATGAGGATGAGGAGAATTCACTTAAGGCTACAAATGCCATCCAGTACAATCTTCCCGTCTTAAATTTGATGAAATCTATAAAGCTTTAATAAATATTAATTACTAACAGCTAGACAAGGTGTAGGTTTGTAGTTCTTCTACCTATATTCTTATCTAGCTGACTTTTTATCAAAATATAGACATTCTTTAATTAAAAAGGTAAGTTTCTAAATATTCCACCGTTTCCTTAATCTGTACTTCATTGCTAATACTAGCTAAGCCGTCTTTTTTTTGCGCTCCATAATCCCCAAATCCAGCATGATTACCACCTTTTATCATGTAATAATTTGAATCCTTTGGTGCATTTACTCTTGTTTTTTCTAAAGATTCTTTATTCAGAACTTTGTCATTCTCACCATATAATACAAGCATTTTAAGTAAGGTATCTGATAAATCGGAAGCTGGATAGGCTCCAAGTAGGAAGATTCCCTTAAGTTTATCGCTATGTTTTGCTGCATACGAGCTAGCCATAGCGCCGCCTAAGGAATGGCCTCCAATATACCACTCTTTTATGTTTGTCTCTTCTTCAATTATAGATTCAGCTGCATTTATATGAAACACTGCCAAGTGAAATGGCATTTCAACCAAGTAACAGCTATATCCCTTTTTAGCAAGTTCACTAAGAATTGGAATGTACGCAAGGTGTTCTACTTTACCACCCTGATAAAAGATAATCCCCTTACTACTATCTTCATTCTCTTTGCTATAAATTTTAATATAACCCTCTTCTTCTTGGATATTAAGTGAATCGTAACGTATTCTGTATTCCTCTATATTTTTTGTAGCTCGATAATAATCTGATGTATAGTATAAAAACCCTATCACTAGTAATATTACAAAGCTTAGTATCCATAGTATTACTTTTTTATTCTTCTTTAACATGAATATCTCCCTTCTAATGTTTATTTAATCCAATTTTAATTGCTCTACTAGCATATAATATGTTAAAATACTAACTAATGTAGTTTGCTAAGATATCTATATTGATAGAATTAGGAACGAATATAATGTGGAGGAACTATCTATGAAAAAAAAGAAACGACTTTCCAAATATGGTGCATTTATGGAACATATGAAAGAAGAGAAAGGGCCATTTATTATTTTTATCATATTAAGGACCTTAGTTATAGGAATAATGATAGCACAGTTCTTTAATAAAAACTATGAAAATGTTTTTTTATGTATTTTAACATTAATCTTACTTATCATTCCCAACCTTATAGAAATGAACTTTAACATAGATCTTCCTGACACAATGGAAATAATTATTATGTTATTTATCTTTTCAGCTGAAATATTAGGAGAAATCCAAGAGTACTATATTATATTTCCTTTTTGGGATACTATGCTACATACGATCAATGGTTTCTTATGTGCAGCCATTGGTTTTGCCTTAGTAGATATATTAAACCGAAATGAAAAAGTAACCTTTAACTTGTCACCATTTTTCATTGTTATGGTTTCCTTTTGCTTTTCCATGACAATCGGTGTATTATGGGAATTCTTTGAGTTTGGTATGGATATGTTATTTAGTTATGATATGCAAAAGGATACGATTTTACAGTCTATTTCTACTGTAATGTTAGACCCTAAGGGTGGCAATACTCCTTTTATTATTAAAGATATTCAGTCTGTAACCATCAATGGCACAGATTTAAATCTAGGTGGATATTTAGATATTGGTCTTATTGATACCATGAAGGATTTAATTGTTAATTTCATAGGTGCTGTCGTTTTGTCTATCTTTGGATACATATATCTAATTAATCGTGAAACTAGTAAGATTGCAAAACACTTTATTCCTAGGAAAAAGATTAATAATGCATAATAATTAGCAATAAAAATATCGTATCATTAATACAAACGTAAAATCCAGCTACTCACGATAGCTGGATTTTTTCATTTATATTTATATTTGATTAGAGTGTCAAAAGCCAATATAAAATTTTGCCTCGTCAATTTGCACAAATTTATGTGTATAGATGTTATAGCGAAGGTAGTTCACTAGCAACACACTCTCGTTTGGATGAAGTTCGTAATGGTACATAAGGCTCTAAAATACAGAGCCTAAGTACCAACGACTTCATACAGTTGCTCATCGAACTACCTTCGGCATAACATGAATCAAGTTTTAAAATGTGCAAATTGACGAAGGTAAGTCTTAGGAGAGGCTTTTGACACCCGAATCAATCCTTTATCTGATTATAACATTGTTTTGTATAATTGTATAGTTTGACTGTCAATAACATTGACTTTTAGTACGAAATATACAATGATAAAAACATGGCTAAATCTTAAAATATAGTTGCAAGTGAAAAATGCCAGGAAAGGGAAGGGACCCACTTGATTGGCAATTTTTCTATAAAATCTTAATATTAAATGGAGGTTT
>JAFAEB010000076.1 GCA_023424235.1 Bacillota bacterium | reverse complement strand
CGGATGAAAATATATCCTATGGTAGAAATGTGAATGGGAGTGGTGTATTTGTTACTTATGAGGTAGGAACACCTAGTAGAGAAAACAATTTAGAGGCCTTAGTGGAAGGAATAAAAGCTAAGCGATTAGAGGAACCAAAGTTTAATATTGAAGGTGGTATCTATTCCAGTGCATTCTGGCTTAATATTACAAGTGATATACAAGGAGCAAATATCTATTATACATTGGATGGAACTGAACCAAACAGAAATTCTATTAGATATAATGCACCTATCTATATTAATTCCAATGAATCCAAGGCTACAGTAATACGTGCACTTGTATCAAAAGAGGGTTATCCAAATAGTAATATTGTTACTCATACGTATTTTGTTAATGCGATGTCATCAAAATCGAATCCTCTACCAATGGTATCAATAGTAACAGATCCATATAACTTATTTGATTATAAAAAGGGAATCTATGTAGCTGGAAGAATATATGATGAGTGGATTGATAGTAATAGCGAAGTAATAGAAAATACTCCTGCAAATTATACACAAAAAGGTAAGGATTGGGAAAGAGAAGCACATATTGAAATATTTAATAAAGATAAGACTTTAGTAATGGATCAAAACATTGGTATTAGAATATCTGGAGGTTTTTCAAGAGCCAAAATAATTAAATCCTTGTCACTATATGCAAGAAAGGATTATGATGAGCAGGATTATTTTTATTATGATTTTACTGATAAGGTTGATTTTGATACTAAACGATTGAGTAAAATAGTATTAAGGACACCTTCTACGGATGCACTTGGTTCTTTTTTTAGGGATGACTTGATTCAAGGTTTGATACCGGATGAACTTAATTTAGAGACTCAAATAAGCAATACTTGCCTTGTATTCATTAATGGTGAATATTACGGAATACACAGTATTAAGGAGGCATACAACAAAGAGTATTTTTATAGCTATTATAATGTTCCTCTAGATGAAGTAGTGGTGATTAAAAATCCAACTGGAACTGCTGGAACTGAAATCAATGAGGGATATATAGGTGATGAGATGCATTATAGTAAAATGTATAGCTTCATTGCACAGAATGATATGTCAATCCAAGGTAATTATGATTATGTAGAAACATTATTAGATACAGAAAATTTTATTGAATATAACATATTACAGATTTACGCAGGAAACAGGGACTGGCCAGGCAATAATGTAAAAGCATGGAGAAGGAGAACTGATGAGTTTAAAAAAGACGCAAGCTACGGAATGGATGGTAGATGGAGATGGTTAGTATTTGACTTAGATTATGGCTTAGGTTTATATAGTAAAGAGCACAGTACACGTTATGATTTTAATATGCTTAAGTTTGCCACAACTACTGATGGGCCTATTTGGCCAAATCCACCTTGGTCTACGGTTATGTTAAGGAAGTTATTATACAATCAGGATTTTAAAAATTTATTTATTAATACTTTTGCAGATAGGCTGAATACCATATATTCAGAAGAAAATGTATTAAAGGAAATTCACTCTTATAAAATGCTATACATGGATTATGTTCCTGAACATATAAAGAGATGGGGGATATTTAAGAATGATATTACACTCTGGGAAAATGAAATAAAAATCCTTGAAAATTTCGCAAAGTATCGTCCTTCCTATGTAAGAGAGCATATTAGTAACTATTTTAATTTAGATGGTACTTATCAAATTCGTATTGAGATAGAAGAAGGTGGGTATGTAAATGTAAATAAACGTATTTTAGTAGATGATAATTTTCAAGGTATCTATTTTAAAGAAGTTGATGTTGAAATAGAAGCGATAGCAAAGGATGGCTATGAGTTTATAGGCTGGTTTGGAGATAAAACCATGGCACAACATAAAATCGTGGTGAACGAAAAAGATAATATAAATTTAGTAGCTAGATTTCAAAAATTAGATGAATGAGGGGATTCTGATTAAAAAGAAGGTAAGATTACAATTAATAGTAATAACATCAATATTGGTTTTACTTATGTATCCATATACCTACAGAATGATTAAAAATTTTTTTATGGATCTATATGTAGGTATCAAAATTAACTTACTAGAGCAAAAGAGAGAAGAAAAGATTCATACTAATAATAGAACCTTTGTTGCTATTATGTTTGACAGTGGATATGAAAGTGTATATGAGAATGCATTTTCAATACTAAAGGAGAAAGAATTTACAGGAAGCGTAGGAATTATCCCAAGCTTATTAAACGAAGCAGGATATATGGATTACAATCAAATCTCTACACTTTATGTGAATGGCTGGGATGTTGTAAATCAGACTTATCATAGTAAAGGTGACATGTATAATAATTGTGAAGAGTTATTAGAGGATATTCAACGTGCAAAGAAATGGATGGATCTAAAATATTTAAAAGGAGCTAGTGATCGAGTAATTATACCTTATGGAGAACTTAATCCATATCTGATTCCTTTACTTAAAGAAAAAGGATATATAAGTGTTAGAACTTCTGATAATATTATATTACTTCAAACAGAAGAGATTATGTATTATGACATAAAGGTATTGAATGTACAATCGGATCATAGCGCTGAGATGGTAATAGACTTTATACATAGTGCGAATAAAAATAATAAAGATGTACTTATTATCTTTAATAAAATTGAAGAAAGCTCATATCAGAATACCATGTCATATCCTATTAAAGAGTTTAAAGAAATTATTGATTACATTTATAGCAATGATAGTCTTTTTCAGGTGGTAAACTATACAGATTTACAGTAAATAATGATTATATGGTTCAATAATTGCTAAAAAGCTTATTCTGTATTATGATATAGGAATAAGCTTTTAACAGACAGCTAGGAGGACATTATGTTTCAAGTAACAAAAGCAACAGGCTGCCCCTTTGATAAGAGCTTCTTATTAAAGGAAGGAACAAAGGTAGATATAAGAGAGTATGGTGCTGGTCAAAAGGAATCAGCTATAAAGAATACTTGGGCTATTAACGAAGCAATTAAGAAGGTACATGAACTAGGTGGAGGGACGGTAATCATACCAGAAGGAGATTACCGAGTATATACCATCCAATTAAGGAGTAAGGTTAATCTATACTTAAGTGATGGTAGTATCTTGCATGCTGCCAAAACAGATATTAAGAACTCTTATGAATTACAAGTAGGTGAAGGTGGAAATTACGAAGAAGCAGAAGTGAATCTTTATGTTGGTCTTCAAGATCATGGGCATACCTATTTTGCAAATAGCTTAATTTATGGAGCAGATATCCATGACGTTATGATATATGGGAATGGTCTTATTGATGGAAGTTTTCTAAATGATAAAGGGGAATTAGAACACGTTTTAATGGGTGGGGACCCATTAGAGCCAGTATTACGAAGTGAGCCTGGTCACTGTGGAGAGTGGTTTGGCAATAAAGCTATAGCCTTAGTTCGATGTGAGAATATAGGACTTTGTGATTTCTCTATTGTAGCAGGTGGCCACTTTGCTATTATAGCTACCTGTGTAAGCAATATGTATGTAAATAACATATTACTTGATACCAATCGTGATGCCTTTGATGTAGATTGTTGTCAGAATGTAACTATAATAAATTCTATATTTAACTCTTTAACCGATGATGCAATTGTTATGAAAGCATCCTATGGTGGTAGTAAATTTATGCCACTTAAAAATGTATTAATTGAAGATTGTAAGGTGTATGGATATGATATGGGTTCTGTGTATTCCAAAGAATTTACAACAGATAAACTAATTGCAACCGATCGATGCGGCCCAACAGCACGAGTTAAATTAGGAACAGAGTCAACCTGTGGCTATGATTGCGTTACAATACGTCGAATACAATTTAAACGTTCTAGAGGATTTGCCCTTGAAGCAGTGGATGGTGCTGATCTTAGTAATATAATCTTTGAAGACTCAACCTTAGAAGATGTTAGTAGCTCTCCAATTTTTATAAAGGTAGGTGACAGGGCACGATATCCAGTGACTGGCAATAATACAAGAGAAGAACTAATAGCGGTTGAGGGAATTAAGGAAAATGTAAGACTTGATAATACGAACTTTATTTTACCTGCTACAAAAGATTATCAAATCTATGAAGCAAAACGATATGTACCATCTTTAAATAGAAGCAAAAAGGTTAATGTGGATGGTTATTCAACATTTACTATCGTTGATGAATTAGAACCATGTAGATTAAATCCATCGAATTATCATTGTGAAAATGGGAAGTATTATGCTCTAAAATTTGATAAAGCTACTATGAAATATGTCGCTGATTATAAGAAAGAGATTGCAGGGGAAGAACGATACCTATATGGCAATGCCATTGGAAGTGATCATATAGCGAATGTTCATGATATTATTATTCGAAATATTACAGCTAAGAATGTGGATCCTAGGTATCCAATTGAATTAATGGGACTCGTAGATAACAGAATTAAGAATGTACTAATTGAGAATATAAAGGTAGAATATCGTGGTGGATTAAGTTTAGAGCATGCAGTGGAACAGCGCCAATTAAATACCAATTGGGAATATAGCCAAAATGGAAAGAAAGATAAAAGTATACAATCCTTACCATGGCTTGTGAATACCTTCTTCCTAAAGAATGAAGGCTTGTTGCCAAGAGTTGAATGGGATGAAGAAAGGAAAGCTTGGAGGGATGCACCTTTTAATGTTCCTGAACTAGCAGAAGTATATCCAGAGCCAAGCAATTGGGGGATACTACCTGCCTATGGTTTATATGCAAGACATGTAGAAAATCTTTATTTAAAGGATATCGTAATGAATTATATAGTGGAAGATACAAGATATCCGATCGTACTAGATGATATTGTAGGTGGCTTCCTAAAAGAAATTCATGTAACGCCTAGTAAAGGTGTTGAAGAAGTTGTTTGTGTAACAAATCATTTTAAAAGACCAGCGGGTTATGAGTATGTTAAAGACTTTAGGTATAAAACAACTTGTGTATCGGATCTTAATATAGATAGTGATTTATTAGTAAAGCATGTAGAGGTGAATGCGCCTGCTCCAGGAACTCCAAAAGACTCTATCTATCCCTATGAAACTACCGCTATTCCAGAACACGGCTATACTTATTCTATTGATAGCAAAGAGTATCCATTACCGCAAACTGTTTATCGTCCTTTCTTTTTCCCAATTAATGAGCAAGTGGTAAGAGTGGATGAGACACTGACTTTTGAAGTTATAGTAAGACAACCTGCCTTTGAAACTTCAATACGTGAAACGGATGGTAAAATATATAATGAATCCCTTGCAGTTAAAGATGCAACTGTTCAAGGTTTAAAGGCAAGTTTAGTTTTATCAGCCAATAATCTACCTCATAATGCAATATTTGATCTTAGCTCTTTTACACCAGGAAAACCCTGTATGTTTACTTGGACTCCAACTATAAAAGATAAGAAAGAAGAGCCTTATATAGTAAGCTTTATTGCAGATGATGGAATAATACCTGTAACTATGGAAGTTTTAATAAAAGTAAATTAATCTTGTATCATTTTTAGGAAAGAAGGAAATCGTAAGTAAAGCGGTTTCCTTCTTTTTATTTTATTCAAGAAGTAATAATTTAATAAATGAGAATTATTATCAATTAAATTATAAAATATATCTTGACATCAAGATATATTAAGGATATAATTATCTTGAAATCAAGATAAAAGTTTCATATCAGTATTCACTAGTAAATAAATAATATAGGTAAATACGATGTAATCTATTAGGTTATGAGCAACAGGTATTAAGGTCAGATATATTGATACGACAGTATGCGAATATCCACTGAATCCATAAAATAAAAAAGCAGGTGTAAGATGACGGATGTAAACTTAAAGTTAGTAATAGCAATTGCAAGAAATTATAATACATTGTTTTCAAAAGTTGAAAGAAATGTACAAAGTTATGGACTTAATACAAGTGAATTTGGTGTACTAGAACTGTTATACCATAAAGGAGAACAGCCCGTACAAAAGGTAGCAGAGAAGATATTAGTTACCAGTGGTACAATTACCTATGTTATTGATAAACTTGAAAAAAAAGAATTAGTATACAGAAAAAAATGTTTGAAAGATAAACGAATTTTTTATGTATGCTTATCAGAAAAAGGTGAGAAACTGATAGCAGATATATTTCCAAAGCACAAAGAATTTTTAGTCGAATTATTTAGTGGCATGGATGAAGATTCTAAAAAGTTAATCGTTGAAAATTTATTTCAATTGCTTAACTCAATGGAAGAAAGAGATACGTAACTAAACATCATAATCATTAGGAGGAATAAAAAATGAGTAAAGAATTATTAGAAGGTTTAAAAACAAGACGTTCCTATTATGGAATTAGCAAAGAAAAAGTGGTTTCTGAAGATAAAATCAATGATATTGTAAAGGATGCAGTAAAGTATACTCCATCGGCATTTAACTCACAAAGTGCTAGAGTTGTATTATTAATGAATGAACAACATGATAGATTTTGGGATATTACAATGGAATCACTAAGAAAAATAGTACCACAGGATCAATTTGCTTCTACAGAAGAAAAAATAAACGCTTTTAAGAGTGGATATGGTACTGTATTATTCTTTGAAGATCAAGAAGTGGTTGAAGGACTTATGACTAACTTTGAACTGTATAAAGATAACTTCCCAGTATGGTCCCTTCAATCCAGTGGTATGCTACAAATCCTAGTTTGGACTGCTTTAGAAAATGAAGGGTTAGGAGCTTCCTTACAACATTATCAAGAACTTATTGATGGTGATGTTAAGAAAGAATGGAATATACCAAGTAGTTGGAAGCTATTAGCTCAAATGCCATTTGGAAAACCAACGTTTGCACCAGGTCCAAAGGAATTCAATATGAAAGAGGAACATTTAAGAGTTTTTAAATAAAATGTATCCAGTATAAAAGTATATTGTTTCTTTTCGTGTTCCAAAATGAAAGGAGAACAAGATGTTAAGAAAATTAGATGTGAAAAATATGGGATAAAGAAACCTAGGCTGGTTACAAAGTATCTTTCATTTTTCCTTTGCCGATTATCAAAATCCTAAGAATATTAATTTTGGAGTACTTAGAGTTATAAATGATGATCTAATCGCTCAAAATGAAGGTTTTGATATGCATCCCCATAAAGACATGGAAATTATTTCATATATTTTAGATGGTGAGTTAACTCATAAGGATAGTATGGGGAATGAAAGAACTCTTAGTCGTGGTCATATACAATATATGAGTGCTGGTACCGGTGTATTTCACAGTGAGCATAATTTTGGTAGGGATACCTTAAGAATATTACAAATCTGGATCTTTCCTGATAAGAGAAATTATACACCAAACTATGGCGATTCTATGTTTGATTGGAATCTAAGGGTGAATCAGTGGCTTAAGGTGGTATCTGGAAAAGATGGCGATGCACCAATTAAGATAAATCAAGATGCTAACATATATGTATTAGAGCTAAGCGAAGGAAATGAGATTGATTTCCCTGTGAATAAAGGAAGGCAGGCTTATCTTGTTCAAGCAGAAGGCAGTTCTACGATTAATCAAGTGGAATTAAATGCCAAAGACGCAATGGAAATAGTAGAAGAAGATATTAAAATTATAGCGAATAAGACTTCGAATTTCTTGGTCATTGAGATGAGAAAAGACCACTAAAATTAATCACAATTTAATATTAAATAAAAATAAGCATAAAGGTTAGATTCTTTTATGCTTATTTTTGGCTTTAGCTTCCTATATGTATATTAAAGCTATTAATAGAATAACTTATCCTCAGCTGTTATTGACGGAAGCCATTATGGTGTATATACTTATGAGATAGGATTATAGGAAGTTAAACTATTTAGTTATACCTAATTACATACGAATTGGAGACCAACAATATCATGAAAGATTTTATTACCTTAGAAGAGATATCCTTTTCTTATGGCCAGCAAACTGTTATTAAAAATGCAAGTTTAAACCTGCATAAAGCTTCCTCTTATGCTCTGATTGGTAAATCTGGAACAGGAAAAAGTACCTTATTAAACTTAATTGCAGGATTTTTAAAGCCAGATAGTGGGAGGATTTTAATTAATGGAGAGTTAATTCATGGTACTAGAAGGGATACCGCGTTTTTGTTTCAAGAATTAGGGCTTTTTCCATGGCAGACAGTAAAAGAAGCGATACAGATGCCATTAAAGTTAAGGGGAATAAAAAATAAGGATTACCATAAGGTTTCATCACTTATTAAGGATATGGGATTAGAGTCTCAGGTAAATAAATATCCAAGTGAGTTAAGTGGAGGAGAAAAACAAAGGGTAGCTCTAGCTAGAACCTTAATTGGAGAACCAGATCTTCTTCTTATGGATGAACCAACCTCAGCCCTTGATGCTATGACGAAGGAGGAACTACATGGACTAATACATAGGGAACTTATGAAAAGAAAGGTTACCCTTTTATTCGTAACTCATGATATAGAGGAAGCTATGACCTTAGGACAAACCATCCTAATTATAAATAAGGATAAAGGTATTACAAGTGTTAATAATCCCTATTACTTAGTTGATAATGCAAAGGACAATATAGACTTTTATAATGAATGTATTAAAATTCGCAAATTATTAAATCTGGAGAAGGTATGATATGAATAGTAAAAATAAAAAATTTAGCCTTATGTATAATTACATCATTGGATTTGTAAGTTTCCTTCTAATCTGGGAGCTTCTACATGTTCTTTTAAGAACCCATACCATACCCTCTCCCTTAGATACTATTATTTTTATGTGTAAGCACATACCACAATTAATGAAACATTGTGGAGCAAGTTTATTAAGAGTAGTGGTAGCAATCTTAATATCTCTAGTAGTTGGGGTACCACTTGGTATAATATTAGGAGTAAATGAAACTATAAAGAAGTTCTGTTCTCCTTTACTATATTTTATATATCCTATTCCTAAGGTTGCATTTTTACCAGTGTTTATGCTTTTATTTGGCTTAGGGAATACGTCGAAGATTATATTAGTAATATGGATTATTATCTTTCAGATTATTTTATCCGTTCGTGATGGTGTAACTCAGATACCAAGACTATATGGTAAGGTAATGGATAGTTTTTCTGCCAATCAAATACAAAAATACCGATATCTAATTCTTCCTGCCATCCTTCCACAAATCATTGGAGGCTTAAGGATTAGTATCGGTATTTCCCTTGCTTCTTTATTCTTTGCTGAAAATTATGCAACGAAATTCGGCATCGGCTATTATATACTTAGTGCTTGGACTAAGATGAATTACATAGAAATGTTTAGTGGAATCTTAGCCCTTGGCTTTGTTGGTATCCTATTATTTTTACTATTAGATAGAATAGAAGTAGCCTGTGCTCCATGGGTAAAAAAACTGTAACTATCGGTTGATAATAAGAATTAGAAAAACAATACCTTTTAGCGATTATCAAATGAATATAACCAATAATATAACACCAATAGCATAAGACTAATAAAATAATAACAAAAACATAATCTCTATTACATAATCACTATAAAATAGTACCTTAAATTATATGCTTTATGGAAGATAAGAAAAGTCCGTTAATTCTTCGAAGGTATAAGAATTACTGATTTGTCCTTTACCTAAAGTCCATGTAATAATATTATCGAATTGCTCTTTACTAATTTGACCAGCATAACTAAAATCCTCTGTCATATTAGAGAGATATTCCGTAATCGCAGTTGGAAATTGATAATTCGTTAATATTTCACTATATTCAGATACATCTGTGTTGTTCATATAATCAACTGCTTTGTTATACCCTTCATAAAATGCTTTTAGATCACCTTTACGATTTTTAATCATATCTTCAGTAAAGGAAAGAGTTCCACCTTTGATACCTAATTCCTTAGAACTAGCAATAAGATGAGCACCTTGCTTTACTAACATACCTGCTTGTGGTTCCGTAAATAAAAGTCCATCAATTTGATCGGATAATAATGCCTCGGCTCTTCCAGAGAAGGAAGCAATTTCAACGATTTCATATGTAAAATTATTTTGCTTCGCATATTCATCCATGATATATTCAAGAATGAAGTTTGGTACTAAGGATATTCTTTTACCATTTAATCCATCTTGTGATGTGATACCAGAGTTTGGAGAAGTTAATATTTTAAAATCTTCACTAATATCGGATGTTATCTTTAAAGGGATTTGCTTATCAACAAAAGTAGCAACCGTCATTACATCCGCTATAAATCCGTCTAATTCCTTTGCCTGAACTGCTACATTACGGTCATTCGGAGAAGAAAAAGCTTGTATCGTAAGCTTTAAGCCTAATTCATCAAAGTATCCTAATTCTTTTGCTAGAATAATTGGAATAGAAGACTCAGCGGGTAGAATACCAATGGTTACTTCTTCACCACTAGTACTTAATTCATTTGAGTCATTAGCTAGATTTGTTGTTGCATCAGGGTCTTTCTTTTGGCAAGCAGATATTGCAAAAATCATAGTCATTAAAACAAGTAGAATTGATAATTTTTTCATAATATTCGTATTCTCCAGTAATTATTTAGTTTTTTCGTTTGTAGTTTCATTTACTAATTCTTCAAAAGTTTTAAAATCCATAAAATAAGGAATAACATTTCGTTTTAGAAGTAGAGGATCTGTAGTAGTAAGATTCCACCCAGTTTCACTTGTAAAGGCTAGTTTATAGCCATTGCTTCGTAGCTGATTTACATTGTCTATGGTATACAATCCAAAAGGATAAGCAAATACATCCTTATTGGAAATGATACTATATTGATTGCATTCCTCTAAATCTTTTATAAATTCCTCTTCACTAACCATCATAATCTTACTTGTAGTAGGATTACTTCTAGTATGATAATGATGAGTGTGATTTCCATAGGAAAAAACATCTGACATCTCAATTAGCTCACTTGTAGTTAAGCATACCGACCTATCAAGGTCTAAAGGATGTATAGTATCATTTAACCAGCCAGTAACCACAAAGGAAGTAGCATGAAATCCATATTTTTTTAATATAGGATAAGCATAATATTTTATTGATTGGTAGCAGTCATCAAAAGTAATTAATACAGATTTATCAGGTAGTTTTACTCCCAGGTAATAGAAGTCCATTACTTCTTTAAGCGTAAGAGTATGAAAGTTATTCCTATGTAAATATTCCATTTGCATTTGAAAATTCTCCTCTGTTACAAAGAGAGGGGATGGAAGCTTGTCCTCATAGTCCTGTTTTACTACAATTTGTGATGTTTTTCCTGCTTGTAACATTTGTGTTTCACGGATTTCGTGATAGAGTAAAGTAATAAATGACATTTTGTTTCTCCTATCTTACATCTGTA
>JAFAEB010000074.1 GCA_023424235.1 Bacillota bacterium | reverse complement strand
ATTTGTTGCAGTAGTTGGCATACTTTCATTATATGGAACTTTATTATCCATTCCATATACTGTTGCAGATGAACTAAATACGATATGCTTTACATTATGATTTTTAATGCTTTCTAATAAATTAAGGGTCCCTGTGATATTATTTTCATAATATTTTAGAGGATTCTCAACGGATTCTGGTACTGATTTAAGTGCAGCAAAGTGAATTACCGCATCAATTTCATTTTCATCAAATACTTTATTTACTTGTTCCTTATTTAGTAAATCACATTCATAGGATTTAAAATCTTTATTTGTTATCTTTTTAATAGCATCGATAACTTCTGGCTCAGAATTACAATAATTATCAAGAATCACAATATCATAACCATTATTCAAAAATTCTACACTGGTATGAGAACCTATAAAACCGGCTCCACCTGTAATTAAAATTTTCATACAGACCTCCTTAAGTAAGATGGGATAGTTTATTCTTTCAAGATTATAATAGCTAACTTATAAAGATATCACAATTGATAGATGTTGCGTATATATGCACAAATGTTGCTTTTCTTTCTTTTTACATTTATAATGAAATATAGAATCAGCATTATTCTTTGACTTAAATACAATGTATTATTGTAGCATTGTTGTGGTTAGGGAATGTAGCTTACATTAAGAGCTTTTTATGTGTTAAGGAAGTTAATATACAAGTAGGAGTAGTTTTTCTATTGAAGTATGCATTATTATAGGAGGTAAACTATGAGTGAAAATTATAAGTTATCATATACTGTAAAAGGCGAAGAAACGCTTTCCTTAAGAGTATATAATGTTGGGCGTGAACAGTGTAAAAGTCTTCATCAATGGGGGCCTGGTATTCGGAATTTTTATTTAATTCATCATATTGTATCGGGTAAAGGCATCTATAAAGTGGGAAATAAAACTTATGAGATTGGTGTTGGGAATACATTCTTAATTTATCCCAATACAGAAATCACATACATAGCCGATAAAGAGGATCCTTGGGAATATTATTGGGTGGGTTTTAGTGGAAATGATGCAAATGTTATCATTAATCAAACCGATTTTACGAAAGATAATCCTGTTATTCTAAGAGATATGGATAATAAATTTGAAGAACTACTAATGGAAATCTACAATGGTCAAGGTAATTCGGATGCTGATAAGATAAAAATGGCAGGTTATTTAATGTTAGCACTATCTCTTCTAGTCATTAATGCTTCTCAGAAAAAAGTTAGACATACCTCGTCTAGTGAATACTTTCAAAAGGCTCTTGAGTATATTGAATATAATTATACTCAAAAACTAACAGTTATGGATTTAGCAAATTACATCGGACTAAGTAGAAGTAGGTTATATCGAATTTTTATGGAATATTATAAAAAGTCACCAATGGAATATATCTTAGAATATCGCATAAATGTTGCTTGTCAGTTATTAAAAACTACAGAATTATCAATAAGTTCAGTTGGATATTCTGTTGGCTTTGATGATAGCTTATATTTTTCAAGAGTATTTAAGAAAATAAAAGGAGTATCACCTAGAGATTATATACGTTCTCTAACAATTACAGATAATGAATATTAAACAGAGTTACAATACACATAAGTAAATTAACTGTTTATTTATTTGAATATAGTATCTATAATATTACGAAACAAGACAAGATAAATAAAAAAAGTTTGAGCAGATCATATTTTGATCTGCTCTTAAAAAATAATCATGAAAATCTTATAACCTAGCTTATGTTATTAAAGTTACATAAGTTCCTCTTGTATACATCTTATATAGTCCTTCAATACCGCAAGTTACCATACTTGTTACAGCAGCATCTGTGTAAAAAGCCATATGCTGGGTCATTATAACATTTGGAAATTGACGTAGATATGCCATCTCACGGTTTGCTATTATGTCATTTCTTCTATCACAATGATAAATACCATTTTCTTTTTCCATACAATCCATAGCTAAAGCTCCAATTTTTTGACTTTCTATGTTATCAATTAATGCTTCAGAGTTCATTAACTCTCCTCTTGCACAATTAATTAGAATAACACCATCTTTCATTTTAGCTATTGAATCATGATTTATAATGTAATAGGTACTTTCTAATAAAGGCATATGAAGGCTAATTACATCACATTCCTTATATAAGGTATCTAAATCAACATAGCTTGCTATTTCTTTTACTTTATCATTCTCATATACATCATAAGCTAATAGCTTACATCCAAATGAAGATAAATATTTAAGTACTGTATAGCCAATTCGCCCGGTACCCATAATTCCTATTGTTAAATCTTTTACCTCACGACCTTGTAATCCTTCAAGAGAATAGTCATTAACTTGGCCACGCCACAATGCCATCTTGTATTTTCTAAGACTCATAAGAATTAACATCATCGTAAAATCTGCTACCGCGGTAGGTTCATAATTAGCATTACAAATTTTAATACCACATTCTTTCGCATAGCTTACGTCAATATGATCGTATCCAATGGTTCTTGTTGATATATAATTAATATCGTTGTCTTTAATCGCATCAATAAGTTCTTTATTTAACTGACTTTGTCCTAAAATCGATATTCCATCAAAACCTTTAGCCAAATGTACATTCTCTAAAGTTAATAAATCCTTTGTATATTCTATGGTTACTGGATACGTTATCGCCAAATTATTTAAATCATTTAATTCATCATTTCGTACTTCAAATGCATATATTCTCATGTTAAACCTCTACTCTATATTTCTTTATAACATTCTACATGATATAGTGTCAGATGTCTAATAAAAAATACATGAATACAAAAAAACATTGATACAATATTAATCTTTACGATATTAGTAGTAATAAAAAGTATCATTAACAGTATCATAATTCTTTCGTCAACTTCTATTAAGATGTTAAATTATAATAATATTATAACAAGTTTTAAAAACTTTACTAAAGATTATATGAACAATTAAGTATCTCTATTATTAAAAAAAGACTATATATGGTATTCCATATTTAGTCTTTTGAATATTCATAAAACTCTTAAAATGCATAGGTTACGATACTTTTGTTTATACGTTCTTTCATAATAGCAATATCACATTTAAATACATCCGTAGGAATCTGTTCATCCATTTGAAATACAGTTTTAACAACTACTCCACCAAATTTTTGGTAAAAAGAATTAGATGTTGAATTATGATAATTATAAATAATAATCTCCTTTACTCCTAGATGGTCATAAAAATTTAGAAGTTTTGTAATTAATAATAAGGAGATTCCTCTTCCACGCATATTAGGATAAACCCATAAACCATTTAATTCAAAACCACATATTGAGTCCTCTTCTTCTGCAAAACTAGCAAAAGCTACACCAAGCATGTTTTCATTTTCAAAAGCACCAAGTAAGGTTCTAACATCATTATGTTCAACTCCTGTATGCATCCAATTACTCCAAAATTTATATTCCTTATCTATATCCAATTTCTTTTCTGACATTCCAGCTAGTTCTTCTGGCCAACACAGCGCTTTTAACTGTATTGCTTGTAATATATCTTGATCTCGTAATTCTCTTATAGTAATCATAAATATTCTACTCTTTTCAATTATCTAAAATTAATCTGCTCTTTATTAGGTTTTCTTTTTATTAGGTTTTCTTTTAATAAGTAATAACTTTTGAATATCTTCTATTAGTGAATTATCTGGTTCAAATGACATCCATTTTCCATCATGATAAGTAGTAGAATTGATATATATGTTTTGGATTTCACTTGTGTAATTATGCTTTTCGGATTCAAATTTTGATCTTTCATCTTTTCCAAAAACAATCTGAATGTTAAAGCAATTATCTTTTGCATAAAGCGTACATAATGTTTTTCCACCACGCCTAAATTTGTGTTCATATTTCCAATTATTCCATTTGGTATTCTTTTGTAAGATATCCATTTCGTATAAATAATCGATATTTTTACAGACAAGGCTCCATACATTATATTTTTCTGTACCTAGCATTTCCTTAAGTTCTTCATTCGTTGGATAAACTTCTTGCATAATAACTCCTCCACACAATCAACATATTTTAAAAGATATTAGAAGTATAAGCAGTAACTTAAATTACAGTATTCTCTAGTATAGAAAATGATATATTATCGCAATTAACTTCTGCTAGAGCACCTTATGGAAGGTGTATTTCCTCCCTATTCGTTAAAGTTATATACTAAACCAATAAACATCATTTTTTTTAAACAATTTAAATCCTGCCTTTTGTGCTAAATGAATTGAAAAAGGATTTGATTCAACTACATCCCATTGAGGTATTAAACCTTTTGATAAACATTCATTAGCAAAATGAGCGGTTAAAATAAAGCCTAATCCTCTATGTCTATACGCTTCTTCCGTTTCTATATCAATTGGAATAATGTTATGAAACCTTGCTGTTCCAAGAATTACGGCAGCAATTCGATTAGAATATGTAACACAATATCCAAAACTTTGATGCTCAAATTCTTCAAAGCTTTCCCATGATTCTAGCAGTCGCTCTGATATGAAAGAGGAATTAATATAAGTACCTTTGGTAAGCGTTAACCAAAATTCTTGATTAATTTCATGTAAAATAAAACCTTCTGCTAATGTATATACTTCCTCTATAAAATCATAGGTTCTATGTGAGTATTCACATTCACTATTAATCTTTTTCTCTTGAAACATGTTAAGTATATATGGTTTTAAGCTTTCATTTTCAACGCTAAACTCAAAATAATTCCTTCCTCTAAGTTTTAAATATGGGAACAATTCTTCATTGATAAACGCCTCAAGTGTCTTAAATTCATCTGTATTAGTTATGTTTCCTAAAAAAGCATGACTACCAACAGCATAGGAAGCTGCAATCGCAATTTGGGGTTCGTCTATCCGATCAACCCATAAGGTTCCTTTACAAATACCCGCTACAATTCCTGAAAAGCTTGGACAGTCCTCACTTACCACTTTTTCATACTTACTAACAGTATGTGGTTTTACTTTAATCATTACGTCTCCTTATATATTTAGGGATTTAAGTTAATTAAATAATATGTAATCACCAAAAATTTCAACTTTGTCATTTACTACAGTTATAAAAGATTCATCATATAAACCGTATATTTTATTATATTTTGAAGCTTCTTTAATGTCTTCAATATGCTCAGTCCTATCTAAGTCTATATGAGGCTCGATATTAATGTCTACTAATCCAATACCTTCATAAATCGATAATTCTGGAACATTATCCTCAACATCTCTTGCTAAAACGACTCTTTTAGCCATATTAATAGAACCAGCACTCATGCCCATTGTAATTCCACTACGATTACGTAATACATCAATTAGTTGATATTCCTTTATATAACTAATTTGCTTTAAGGTATCACCACCTGAAATCCAGACAAAATCAGCAATCTCAGTAAGAATTGCAGCTCTTTCCATCGTTACACGATAATCGATAATATAAACATTGTCAAAATGTATATCAAAACTACGAAACATATCAAGAAATAGCTTACAATAATGGTCTGTAATATCATGTGCTTGATGATCGAAATCAGATGCAAGGAATACAAAGGTACTTCTATTTGTAAGATATTTTTTTACCTCATCTATAAATGCACTTGTAAAGCCATTAGGAAATCCACTAGTTAAAAAATTTATTGTCATATTCTTACCTTTCCTACATTAATTTTTTATATATCAGTATATTTATTTTACATATTAATACCTTTTCGAATCCTTATAAAAGTTTAAAGATTCTTTTTTACCAAACCAATATTTCATAAAAGTTCTATAAGCAAGTTTACCATACCATTTATCTAAATAGGTATAATGAATAAAAGCTATATCACATTTATGCTTCTTTAGTTCATTGCTTCCATGTGCTACTAAGGCCAATCCGATTCCTTGTTCTCGAGCAGAGGGTATTACACCTACACATCCAATACTTCCAACTTTATTGACTTTAGTACTTAATACATTTATATCATTAAAATCAAGTATTGTAAATCCAACAATTTCACTATCCTTTTTTGCAATATATATAAGATTATCTTCTTCAAAATAGCTAACCCATTCCTCATCAACTAAAGCAACTGCTTTCAACAACTCATTTTTATCGTCTTTATAGTATTCAAACTCAATACCTTCTGGCCATAGATTGATTTCTTGATTTTCAAATATAAAATCATGTAAGTCTAATTTCATTTCAATACAACTTTCCTCTGCTTGATAGCCAAGCTTTTCCCAAAATGGAATACTACTAGAATCGTTATCATTAATTATGATTACTGCACCTAAAAATAATTTTGAGTCAGTACCTCCTAGAATAATTTCATGATAACCATTGGAACGAATAAACTCTTCACTTACTCCTACTAAATTAGTTCCTATCCCATTATGTTGATAATTCGGTTCTACACATAAAAGACGTATTTTATTCTCATTTATAAGGGAAAATCCTATCAGTTTATCATCAATCGTATATTTTATTAAATGGCAATGAGCTAAGTCTAAAAGCTTAACAAAAATCTCTTCTGTTATCCCTATTGTAGGAAAGCAATTACGGAATATAGCATAAATCTCTGGATACATAATACACCCCCCTAATTCAAATAATCGTTAAGTAATTGTGAAACCTTACGTAATTTTTAATATATAATTATAAAGTTTCGCAATTGCGAAACCTTGCGTAATTTTTATACTCCAATATTATAAAGTTTCGCAATTGCCTATCTAGTAATAATTCTTCTTGAAATGATTCTATTCTATCAATGTAATGAATAAACCTAGCGAAAACCTATCAAAAAAAATATCTTATGAACGATATAACACATAATCATTCATCTCACGTTTAAAACCAGCTTGAATGATTGCTTCCACAGCCTCTTTAGGATATTGTTTTACCACAACTCGATTAAGAGCGGTATATACTCTTTTTCTAGTAAAATCTATGACAAATTGCTTCAATGCTTCATAAAGTTTCGAATCATCAAAGCTACGAAGGACTTTACCTTGTTTTTCAAATATGCAAACTGGTATCCCTTTAGACAAAGCAATAAAATTACCTGGTATATTCATATAGGATCGGTCTTTATAATGTGATAGACTTTTACCCCAAAGTAAAGCATTATCAATCCCATTTAACCAAATGATATCCGTAATTGGATGCTCAAGTTCATCCATTACTGCTTGAAATTCTTTATCCCTAATAAATTGAATTCCAGATAATCCATCTATAAAGTATCCGCGTCTTACTCTTCCTGTAAACTCCCATATACGCAGTACTTCTAAAGCTCTTGACCAAGGTATGCCTTTTATGGTCTCTTTACTAAGAATCACAACTTGATCAAAGAGTAACTCTAAATGGTCTTCGATACTAAGTGCTTTCAGTGGTCGTATCATTTCCCATCTTCCTTGGGTCATTGCTTTTGCTATCGCACTTACTCTTACTTTCACACTTCCTTTATTCAGTTTATCTTTATTAATAAGTTGACGAATGGGAACAAAACTATCTGCAAAAATATATCCCTTTTCGGCTAGACTTAATAAGGGATCATATGGTGAAATTCCATCCAATAGACAAGTAAGCCTTTGCATAAAACTAGCACCACGTTTTAATAAAGCATCGTAGAGGATTCTTTCATTATCTTCTAAGGAATCAAGGATATGGCTTAAGTCTATATCCCAATCAATAAGATCATATTGGTAAAATGTTAACCTTAATTTATCTTCTATTTTCCAAAATACATTTCCACTAGATAGTACTTGTTCCATAAGCTCTGGTCGGTAAGCATTTACTCTACTAGGAAGAATAATACTCTCCCACAAGTCAAGTGGATAGGATTCACTTGATAATAATCTTAGCGATTTTTCTAATTGTTCAAGCGGAGTACCAGAATAACGCGTTTTATTAGATATTAGGGATGCATAACGTTCAGAAGGTAAGGTTTTAATCTGTCTTCTAAGACTCTTAATGGTTTCAATTCTTGCTCTTTCATATAAATCTTTCTGATAATAAAGTCCGTCATCTAAGACAACTTTATCTTCATCAAGTAATTGAGATAAAATAATTGAGGCCTGCTCTTTGCTCCAAACATATCGAATTGCAAGTTGCTCTATCGTAAATGGCCCACGGTAACGAAGTAATCTTAGTACGATTTGTTTTCTAACTTCAAAATCATTTTGAATAAGAGCACTTTCATATATTTCTAGATGTTCACATGCTATCCATAGCCCTGGTTCTATATAGGCTACTTTATCTTTCCCTACTAGACTTTCTAACCATTCAAATGGTAGCTCTAATTCACCAGCAACAAAATCTCCTTCAATCATAAGGAGAGTATGAAGTTCCTCTTCATTTTCAGGTAGTTTTTTTCTTACTTGTAACATATCAAGTTGTACTTTATCAGGTTGAAGCAAATCTTCATCTTTAAGTGCACTATTTGTTGCGTCATATACACCTTGTGGCGTAGGAGCATAATTGTACATCTGAGAAGCTTCTGTTTGTTGTCTTAAAATAAAGGACATCGGTGAGGGTTCTATTAATTCAATCTCACGTATATGAATATATCCAGACCTTATACCATTTAATACATATTCTAATCCAGGTAAATCCCAATAGTCCTCTAGACATTCACGTATGGTCTCTCTTATTAAAGGGTGGGACTTATATGGAATAATATTGTCTAGCATCTGGGCGCTACGCATTCTTTGCACCCATAAAGGTTGTCTTCCAGCTTTTTTTACACCCATCATTAGCGAATTGGCAACATTATAACGAAAGGTTATATTAAAAAGTGGAGTTGAAATAAGTAAAGCTTCTAATATTTTTCTTGCAGATTCTACTTGAATACTTTGCAATATTCCTTCTGGTAATTTACTTCCATCATAGGGAAACAATAAAAATCCATCATCATCATCGACGGAATTAATGGTCATATTGGTTTGCCTTCTTGCCATTTCTCTTGCTAATATTGCAAGTGGAGCATTTACACCACGACCAAATATGGAATGGACCATCATCTGAAAGTTCCCTGTCTCGTCTCTAAAATGTTCGATAATAATTGTTCTATCATCAGGTAAAACTTGAGTTACTTCGATCTGATGAGTAATATAATCTTTTACCTCTAATAAGGTTTGGTCACTTAAGCTTAGTTGCTCAAGTTCAACATCTAAGGTATTCGTATAGTAGGCATGATTAAGCCTTCTAAATAGTTGGCCAAAATCAAGACCAGTCTGTAGCCTTCTACCCTTAACTTCACCCTTCCAAAATGGAAGCTTAAAAGCTCCTGTAGCTGATGGCTTAACAATAACTGTATCCTTTTGGATACCACTTATCTGCCATGCAAAGGTTCCAAAGAGAAATTTGTCTCCAATACGAGATTCAAAGATAAACTCTTCATCAAGTTCACCTATCTTTACTCCGTTTTCAGTTTTAACTGCGTATTCTCCCTTATCAGGGATGGTACCAGCAGCTGATATACTAAGCATACGACTATATGCATCACCTAGAACGGTATCGTGTATTCGATCATAAAGAATTCTTGGCCTTACAGGTATATTTCTATCATGTTCATAGTCCCCTGCTAGCATTTTAAGTACAGCTTTTACATCCTCTTTTGTTACATTACGAAAGGTGTAAGTACGAGGTAATATCTCCATAACTTCATCTACATGATATCCATCATCTGTTGCCATAGATACTAAATGCTGGGCTAGAACGTCAAGGCACATTATTGGTGGTTTTAGAGGTTCAATCTTCCCCTCTTTAAGAACCTTTGCAGTTAGTCCACTATATAAGCTTTCTTCTTTCGTACGCGTAAATATTTTCATAATGCTAATATGATTCGGATTATGACCTGCACGGCCTAAACGCTGCATTGTGCTTGATATAGAACGTGGACATCCAATTTGATATACCTCTTCGATATCTCCAACATCAATTCCAAGTTCCATGGAAGAAGTTGCACATAAAAGTCTAAGTTCTCCGTCCCTTAGGGCCTGTTCTGTTTCTAATCTTTGTTCTTTTGATAAACTTCCGTGATGAATTCTTGCAAATCCTTCTCCTGCTATTTGATTTACATAATAGGCTAGTTTTTCTGCATAGGCTCTACCCTCCACAAAAGCTATAACACTCTTTGCACCTTTACAGCTTTCATAAACCGCACTTGCAACCTCCTGCCAAACGGGGTTCTTTTTAAAGGATATAGCCTCTGCGATTGGACTTTTTATTTGAATATGAATTCCTTTTTCCATCTTAGGCGCAATTATAGTTACTGGATCAGGAGATAAAAATTCTGCTGCAACTTCTAAAGGCTTCATCGTTGCTGATAAGCCAATGCGTTGTAATGGCTCCTTACATAATTTATCAAGCCTAGCAATGGAAAGCATAAGATGTGCACCACGTTTTGATTCGATCACTGCATGTAATTCATCAATTATAATGGCTTTTGCAGTAGCTAATATGGATTTTCCAGTTTTACTGCTTAACATTAAATACAAGGATTCTGGTGTGGTGATTAGAATATGAGGTGGATGCTTTATCATGCGTTTTCGTTCACTTTGAGGGGTATCGCCAGTACGTATTCCAAGAGTAAGTGTATTTGAGAGGTCATAGTCTAAGCCATCATTACATTCTTCTGCCATAATTCCTGATAGAGGACGACGCAAATTTTCACGTATATCACTTGCTAATGATTTTAAAGGTGAAACATAAATTAAATGTAATTCTTCCTTTAAAGTGCCATTACGTGCCTCTTCTCTTAATTTATCTATAAATACTAGAAAAGCAGACAAGGTCTTACCAGTTCCTGTTGGAGCTGACACTAATGTATGCTTACCTTCCTTAATGGATGGCCAAGCTTCATCTTGTACTTTAGTTGGAGCTCCAAGAGTTTTGGTAAACCAATTTTTTGTATATATACTAAAAATAGTTAAGGAATCAATAGACATAGAATCACCTCATAAGTAGAATTAATCAATCCAACCAAGACATGGAAACCCTTCGTAGTAATCTATTTCGTAGGGTGTACAATATTTTACATTACTATCCCCTGTAAATCTTCTTATTACACCGCCATGTGCTACAACAGCAATCGTATTATAACCTTTATATAAGTACCTATTAAGAACTGGAACTACTCTGTGGATTATCTCTTCGATAGTCTCCCATCTAGGTACTTCCCCTTGTGGATTTGACCCTTTGGCATCCCAAAATTCTTTATGTAAGGTAAATGACTCTTGTGAAGTTTTATATTGAAAGGTTTTATCTGGTAGCCATTCATGTAAATCAAGCTCAACTTGAATTGCTAACCCAGTATTTTTAGAAATAATGGATGCAGTTTGCAGTGCTCTAGTATAAGGTGAAGAAAGAATTATCTCAACGTCTTTTAGTAAAGGATTAATGGAAACTGCTTCTGCTTGCTTGATACCATCCATCGTTAAAGGAGCTAAATCTCGACCATGTCCTATAAACTCTCTTTCATCACATGGTTTATAATCTGGTTCACCGTGCCTTATAAATATAATTCTCAAAACAAACCCTCCTAAAAAATACAGATTTAATTAATATAATTATACCATGTTTTTACAGTGAACACAAGTTCTTATATGGTATAAGTAATAGATATGTTTAAAAAAAGACTTAAGCTAGCAAAGCTCTAAGTCTTTTTAATAAATATATTGAATTAAGTTAGTCAATTCCCATTTTTAGTTCTTTTATTTTATAAGGATTTACTTTTGCAAATACATACTTTTTCCCATATAACATATCATACTGCAATAACTTAAATACATTCATATAATCCATCTCCTTATTGTAAGTTTGATGGAATTTGGTTAGAACACCTTCATTAATTCCGACTCTCTGAAGTATATATGCATTTAACTCATAAGCATTTAAATCATACTCTATTTGTTCCATTGGGTAATTACTCCAAAGTACATATTCGGTTTGATATTTACTATGAGAAAGTGATTCGTAATCCATGTCTAGCGGAGGTAAATGATCTCCAAAAAATACAACAATTGTAGGTTCCTCATAGCTTTCTAAATAGGTTGTTAAATCACCTATTAATTGATCCGTTTCAGTCAATTGATTTACATAATACTCAAATTGATTTCGTAAATCATTGGTATATTTATCATTTATATCATAACTATTTTCATCATTTACTTGTAGTTTAATTGGATAATCGATAGGAACTGATATATAATCACCATGGGGCTGAACAGATATACTATATATAAAGTCTCTTTTTGCATCTATATTTAATGCCTTAGTAATTTCTTTTAAAAGTATGCTATCCTTGGCCCAACCCATAGGATTATACTCCACATCCTCCATTGTTTCTATTGAGGAAAAATAATCAAATCCTATCCTTTTAAATACTTCCTTTCTGTGATAGAAAGATGCGGTATTATTGTGAATAGCAAAACTATTATACCCCTTAGAATCTAAGTTCGTACATATACTTTCAACTGCATCCTTTAGTAAGATAGTACGATACGGGTATTCAAAGCTACCAAAAAAGTCCGTGTTCATACCAGTTAATACTTCAAACTCCGTATTTACAGTTCCAGCACCTAAGGAAGGTACTGTTAAATATCCATGGGAGAATTCTTCTTTTAGTCTAGTAAAATTAGGGACTGGATTCTCACTAAACTGTATATTACTTATAGCATTTACATCGAAAAAAGATTCTAATTGTACCATAATAATATTAGGTTTGGTATCGTCCGTCTTGGTATTGATACTCTCCTCATTAAGCTCCTCAATAATTGATAACATACGTGCTTTTGAATAGTCACTTGGCTTATCAATCCCTAAATCAAAAAAACTATTCATAAAGCAATAGACAAAACCATATTGATGATAGGCTGAATGTAAATTATCTAACTTAACATTCAGAATATTTTTTTCTTTACTAGTATAAAGTATTGACACCATAAAAAACATTGAGAGACTAAATAAAATGCAAAAATTCTTAATTTGTCTATTTGTACTACTTGCTTTGTTATAACATTTAATTATTCCATATAAAAATAATAAAACTACAATTAATATTACTACTATCGTTAATACATATGGTATCGGTAAAGAACGAAGAATTGGTTCAAACTCATACATATCCATAGCAGAAACTGGTGTAAGGCGAAAAAATTGTGCAATAAAGTTTATGGCACTTACTACTAACCAAAATATTGATATAAAAAGAAAAAGAAATCTCCTCTTTTTAGTTAATAATATTATTGGGTAAGCTACATATATTATAGCTATGTTTATTAAACTTAATAAAGGATTTCGAACTATAAACAGGAATCCGTTTATAATAGATCTACTAGATAACATTTCAATTAGGAAATATAGTAGCACTGAAACGATTAAAAAGGTTAAGGCCTGTGCAAAGCAGGATTTTTTATCTATAAATGCAAATATATTGTATTGTTTCTTATTCTTATTGTTCATGTCTAACACTCTCTTTATATTACTTCTAAGAAATTATACTTTAAGTGTTAAATTTGTCAAGATAAATTTTAAATTATTTTAACTTAGGACGCAATTTCCGTATGAAAGGACAAAGAGTCTGCCAAGGCAGACTCTAGCGCAACAAATCGATCATTTATAGTTCCTTATGAAATAAAAAAGACCACATAATCTAGATCATGTGGTCTTAGGTTCACTATTTATTTTTCATCAATTACTTGGAAAATATATAATTTTAAATAGGAGGATTCATCTGCTGACCAAAGAATTGGATGATCAGGTGATTGTGTACGGTATTCGATTTGGCGAAGACGTTTTCTCGTGTCTTTTGCTGCTTGTCCGATTACTGTTGTAAATAAATCAGGAGTCATAAAATGTGAACAGGAACAAGTTACTAAGTAACCTCCATCACGAATTAATTTTAAGGCTCTAAGGTTAATTTCACGATAACCCTTCATTGCATTCTTTACTGAATTACGTGACTTTGTAAATGCAGGTGGGTCAAGAATAACCACATCAAACACTTCACCTTCGTCATGTAATTTAGGTAGTAATTCAAATACATCTTCACACTCAAATGTTGCAACGTTTTCTAATTGATTTAGGGCAGCATTTTCTCTTGCCTGCTCAACAGCCAACATAGAGGCATCCACTCCAAGAACACTTTTGGCACCAGCCTTAGCAGCATTTAGAGCAAAGGAACCTGTATGTGTAAAGCAATCTAGTACTTTACCACCTTTACAGATATTCCAAATAGCTTTTCTGTTATATTTTTGGTCAAGGAAGAAACCGGTTTTTTGTCCATCTGCTATATCTACATTATATTTTACTGTATTTTCTTCAATTTCAATCTTTGTATCAAACTCATTCCCGATAAATCCTTTGATTCGCTCAAGACCTTCTTGGGTACGAACCTTAGCATCACTTCTTTCATAAATACCGCGAATTGCAAAGCCTAATTTTTCTAACTCCTCTTTTAATATTGAAAGTATTTCTTCTTTAAATTTATCAATACCTAGCGCTAAAGACTGTACTACTAAAATATCGCTATACTTATCAATTACAAGGCCTGGTAAAAAGTCAGCTTCACCAAAAATTAAACGGCAACTACTCATATCAACTATTTTTGTTCTATAATCAATTGCAGCAAGTACTCTGTTTCTTATAAAATTATGATCAATTTTTTGTCCTTTAACTCTAGACATAAGACGTATTCTAATTTTAGAGTTATTATTTATAAATCCAGTTCCTAAAAAATATCCATCAAAATCTTCCACGGATACAAGATCCCCGTTCTCATAGGAGCCCTTAATGGTATCTATCTCATTATCGTAAACCCATAATCCTCCGGACTTTATGGTTCTACCTTCACCTTTTCTTATTCTAACGATTGCTCTTTCCATTCCATATTGCTCCTTCATATGAGATTCATTCCATTTACAAAAAATAATGCTAACATATCTCTATATAAAAATCAAGAAAGAGTTACTTAAGTTAGGTATCCATTTCCTTTAATCTTAATTTTTTTAATTTTTATACCATCAATTCAACTGTTAAACTTTAAAACATACAAATCCTATAAATTTAATATTTTTTGCAAGATTTGATTTTTTTAGTTGTATAGTTAGGTATCTAAATCATTTCGTTAGGAGTGAATATTTTCGAGAATTTAGTCTAATTATAATTAAAACACAAGATTTTACTAGCATTTAATAGAGAATTAAATACGAAAGGTATTTGATTTACGGTAATAGAATTTAACCAATAATAACTAACATATAATTTTAGGAGGTATCCGTTATGGTAAAAATAATAACAGATAGTACATGTGATATATCAAAAATAGAACAAATAAATATGGGAATCGAAGTTATGCCTCTAATGGTTAACTTTGGTGAGGAATCTTATAAGGACGGAATTGAAATAACAAGAAGTGAATTTTATGAAAGATTAGAAAAAGTTCAAGAATTACCTACAACATCTCAGGTAAATCCTGCTGAATTTGAAGAATCCTTTCAAAAAGCTATTGATAACGGTGATGAAGTTGTAGCAATATTAATATCATCTGAACTTAGTGGTACATTTCAGTCTGCAAAAATTGCGGTAGATAGTATAGAATCTGATAAAATATATTTAGTGGATTCTACTACTGCTTCCTTCGGATTAGCTTTACTAGTAAAAGAGGCTGTTCGTCTAAGAGATGCAGGTTTATCTGCAAAAGAAATAGCTGAAAAGATTGAGGAACTAGCAAAACGTGTTCGCTTAGTTGCATTTGTCGATACATTAAAGTACTTAAAAATGGGTGGTAGATTATCAGCTACCTCTGCTATGATAGGTAGCTTTTTAGGTATACATCCAGTTCTTAAGGTTCAAGATGGGAAAATACATCCAGTAGGAAAAGCAAGAAGTATTAAATCTGGTCTTAGAAAATTACATGAATTTTTACAAGAAGAGCCAGCTGATTACAGCTTTGGATTTTCTTTTGGTCATTCCAATGCAAGAGACAGAATAAATAGTTGTATTGAATTTTTTACACCAATAATTGAGACAAAGGACTATCTTGTTTGTAATATCGGTAGTGTTGTAGGTACACATACTGGACCTGGAGTAATGGGTGTCGCTTATATTACAAAAAAGTAATAGAATCATTTTATAAGGTATAAAATAGTTAAAAAGTTAATTATATCAAGAATATTTCGTATAAAAGTGAAAAGACTTTATATGTTATTGTACTTCATATTAAGTTAGTGATATAATACTGTTAAAGTTAAAATATGTAATAGTTTATATTAGGAGGTGTTTTATGATTCATATAATCACAGATAGTACCTGTGAATTTAATCCTGAAGAACAGAAAAACATGAATATAACAGTAATTCCACATCAAGTATACTTTGGTGAGGTATCTTACAAAGACAATATTGATATAACGAGAGAAGAATTTTACGAAAAATTGGTCACAGTACAAGAACTTCCTACAACGTCCCAAATTAATCCTTCTGAATTTGAAGAAGCATTTCAAAAAGTGAAGGATAAAGATGAAGAAGCCGTTGTTCTACTAATTACATCTGAACTTAGCGGAACATTTCAATCCGCTCATATTGCATCTACTACCGTTGATTCGAAACAGATTTATTTAGTTGATTCTAATACTGGTTCCTTTGGTTTAGCATTATTAGTAAAAGAAGCTGTTAAACTAAGAGATGCAGGATTAAAAGCCAAGGAAATTGCAAGTAAAATTCAAGCCTTATCAAAACGTATTAAATTGGTTGCTGTAATTGATACTTTAAAGTACTTAAAATTAGGTGGCCGTATCTCTGCATCATCGGCATTCATTGGTAACATCCTAGGTATACACCCTATCCTTGAAGTTAGAAATGGAAAAATAATTGCAATTGATAAAGTAAGAAGTTTTAAAGCTGGTATGCGAAAATTATTGGAATATTTAGAGAAGGAGCCCGCTGATTTAACATATGGATTATCCTTTGGTCACTCCAATGCAAAAGAGAAACTAGATAAATTTATTGAATATATTAAAGAGTCTTACCCTACTAATGATATTACTATTACGAATATCGGAAGTGTTGTAGGAGCTCATACTGGTCCTGGTGTAATAGGAATTTCCTATATTACAAAAGAATAACTAGCTTCTTATGATATCTATAATAAGTTACTCTCTATCTAATAAAAATATATTATTTAATAAAAGTTGAGGATTCTAAAAGTAATCATATCTTTCCTAAAAGTTAGACATAATAATCAAACTTTTAGGAGTAGATTATTACCATTAATTCCTCAACTTTTATTATATTAACCTTAAAAACTGTCTAAATACCTCCTAAAAGCTGCGTTTTAAAGTAAATTTACTTAATTATTAGAATACATACTATTAAATTTTAATTGCATTTAGCATATTTTTCTCTTGGCCAAATCTTTTTAAAGAAGTAATAACAAATTTATCATCCCTCTTTTCCACAATACCAGAATATCCCCCACCATTCACAGAATCCCAAGTTTGATAGTTTTGATGTGGATGAGAATAATGATCTAATAAAGCCATAATTGTACCACCATGAACTACAAACCCTATATTATTAGAGCCTTTTTCGTAATTTTCCTGTAAGATTGGTTCGAAACCTTCTACACAACGTCTTTGAAAACTTAGTAGACTTTCTCCATTCTTAATAGCGATTTGTCCTCTACTATTATACCAAGCATGAAATTCAGGTAATTCCTTTAGCTCATTGTAAGTTTTACCTTCAAAATCACCAAAATTCATCTCTTTAAATGCTTCTACTATGGTATATTCCATATGAGGATATAAACATTGGCTTGTCTCTATACATCGTATCATAGGACTTACATACAAGTTATCAAGTTTTGGCATATTTAATTTTTTAAGTTCTTCTTTGGACGACTCTAAGATTGCTTCGTCTGTTCTTCCTATATATCTATGTTCCGAATTCCCCTTGGTTTTACCATGACGAATAAAATATACTTCCATAACAAATCTCCTTTCATCTTCTATTATGAATAATAGAAATATTATACATAGAATACCATTTCTCTACTTACAGTAGCTCTAATATACCTTATACTTTTCTAAAAGCAAAGACGAAGTAATGAATAATTAATTATCACTGGACAATCTCTATCTTCTTTATTATATTGCTAAAAATCCCCAAGTGTAAGCTTGGGGATTTTTGATTTATTAAATCTTCGATAGCTATCTAAATAGATTATTCAATGTCACTTCTTCAATTAACGATCCATCTTATCAATTTCAGCAAGAAGTATTTCTTTTGCACAAGAGATCGCATTTGCAACACTACCCTCTTCAAACGGTACAGAAAGATTTGCTACCTTTAGTAGTTCTAAATAACTCTTACTAGAACCTGCTTTGCATAGATTTAAGTAATCGGTCCATGCTTGTTCTTTATCTTCCATAAAACGTTTCTTAAATTCCATAGCACCAATCGTAGTTAAGGTGTAGTTAATATAGTAGAATGGATATAGGAATATATGAAGTTTGTGGTACCAATATCCTCCTCGTTCCATAAACTCATCATTTTCGTATTTACGCCAAGGCATATATTTCTCTTCTAACTTATGCCATTCCATTGTTCTTTCTTTAGGTGTTAACTCAGGCTTTTCGTACATAATATGTTGGAATTCATCTACAGCTACTCCAAAAGGAACGAAGGTGATTGCATTTTGTAAATGTGCAAATCTAAATTTATCAGCTTGTTCTCCAAAGAATTGCTCAGCATAAGGATAAGAGAATTGCTCCATTGACATAGAATGAATTTCTGCTATATCGGTTCCACCCATAAAGTATACAGAAGTCTTTTGATTTCTCATCGCCTCATAACCTGCAAATGCATGACCTAGTTCATGAGTTAAAACTTGCATATCAAAAATAGTATGGTTAAAACAAGAAAATACATAAGGTGCTTTATAAGATGTTAGTTCAGTCATATAACCTGTGGATGCCTTGTTTGGCTTATTCTTTAAGTCCATAAGTTCATGTTCTATCATGTAATCGATAAATTCACCAGTTTCAGGACTTAAATCATGATACATCTTTCTAGCTTCTTTAATTAAGTAATCATCATCACCAATTGGTTCTGCATTACCATCTGTGAATAAGAATTCTTCATCGAACACCTTAAAATCACTTACACCAATTCTTTTGGCCTGAGCTTCATATAATTTTTCGCATAAAGGTACGATTTCTTTACGTACTTGTTCACGAAATGCTGCAACCTCTTTCACACCGTAATCACTACGTTGTTGTTGAATATAAGCTAACGGAATATAATTATCATATCCTAGTGCACGTCCCATTTCATTTCTTAATGCAACTAGTTCGTCAAATATTTGCTCCATCTCTTCTTCATTACTGTGATAGAAATCAGAATAAGCATTAAATGCTTCCTTTCTTGTTTCTCTATCAGGACTTTCAAAATATTTTTTAATTCCATAAAGGTTAAGTGTTTCACCTTTAAATGGAATTTTAGCTGTAGCCATAATTTTTTGATATTTTTGAGTAAGTTTTGCTTCTTTTTGTAGGAATGGAATTAACTCATCCTTAAATTGATCAACCTGGCGTCTAATTGCAATTAAATACTCTTTTCCGTATTCACGGGTGATATCTTCAGTAAACTTGCAATTTAAAAGAGTCTTACAAAATTCCGTTGAAGTAGAAGCTGCAACTGCTCTTCTTTCATCAATAAATTCAACTTCTTTTTCGTAAAATTCATCTGTTGTATCTAAGGTATTACGGATCATTGCTATCGTACACATAGTTTCAAGTGGAGCAGAAAATTCCTCCACTTGTTCTAAAATTGTCTGAATTTCACTATAATTATTTGCATTTTTTATTTGATCGATCACAGATTTTAACTGTTCTTCATAACGATCAAAATCAGGACGTTCATACTGTATCGTTGAAAAAGTAAAATTATCCATTCGTATTCTCCCTTTTATAATTTTATAGTAACAATAATTGCCATTACTTATCTAATTTTATCAAGCTTTATCTAAAAAAACAAGTGATTAATTTATCAATTTAAATCAATAAATAGAAACTGTAGTACCAATTGGAACAATATTATAAAGTTCTATAACATCTTTATTATGCATACGTATACAACCATTTGAAGCTGAAAGACCAATAGAACTTGGGTTATTGGTTCCATGAATACCATAGCTACCATTTGGTGCAGTTAGTCCAAGCCACCTTGCACCAAATGGTCCACCAGGATTCATAGCTTTATTTTTAATACGAAAAGTTCCTTTTGGAGAAGGTGTGGTAGCTTTACCAATAGCGATTGGATATTTTGACTTTATACTTCCATTTACTAGTAAAGATAAGCTACGGCTATTAAGATTTATACTAATACTATATTGACTGACTACTGTTGATTCTGTAAAACTTAGTTCCCTAGCTAATTCTACTTTTGTAGAATCACTATTTTTATAGGGTATATTATAATTGTTAGGATATTGATACATATATTACTCCAAATACAAGATAACAATATTATATTACAATGAAGATAAAATGTACCCTTTAACGCCCCAATTTACTTAGAAGAAACCTCCTTTGATATTTCATCATTGCATATTCAGTTACAGTATGCTGACAAGTGATATCTGAAATCCCTCCTATTATACCTGCAATCGGAACTCCCTGAAGAAATTTCATATATAGAAGTTCATCAGATAATACTTTCGCTGCACCTTCAATTGATTTAGCCAAGTTAGAATTCTCAAATATAACATGATGATTTAACATGTCAATCATTTTATTCACTTCATCATCTTTATATTTAAAATCTGGCCCATAGAACATTGCTGTTTCAATTAATTTCAATATAAATATCTTCTCCTCGTCAGAATCGTACCCATAACCATAACTTAGTGCAATTTCGTAAATACTTTTTAGTAATACACCAATAAATAAAGGAATATCAGGAAGTCCTACACCTAATGTACCAAGTACCAGTCCTTCTACACCTGATATTAACTTATTTTTCGTATTTGCAATTTGGGCTTTCTTGGTAAATACTCTAAGACTTTTACGATTTTGTCTGACATTTGCAGCATATTCATTTATCAAATAATCTTTTTCATAGTTCTCTTTTACATAAGTTTTTTCAATAATACTAATTCCTTTCTCAAATACAAGAAAGAAGCCCTTGTTAAATGCTGCATCTAATTTATCTTGTAATCCTTTAGGAACTATTTTTTCTACCTGGTTTTGTAGATTCGATTTCTTAGCCTGCTTATGTTTTAAAGCAAAACCTTGTTCCTTACGTAATAAATTTACCCACTCTTTTTCTACAAGCGTTAGCTTCATTTCTACTCCTTTCAATTACATCTGTTTTTTAACTATTTTATATTCATTATTAAATTGAAAATAAGGACAATTATAATAGGAATCCGTCAAAAATCTGTTCATCTCATCCTCATCTAAATTAACTTCACATACATAATAACTATATTCATCATCAAACTGATAATTGCTACAATATTCACAACTGGTTTTATTCTTTTCCATATATCCTCCTAAAAGTAGTTCTAAATATTGTTATTATACTTATTTTTATTAATTTGTTCAAGTAATGAGCTTTATAATATGCATATAAATGAAATTATATCTAAGTTCTATATGAAATATAAGCTAATCCCATTGAACTCTTTTATTTCATGTGTTAACATTAGTAATGAATTAGATATTTAACCTTAATCTAGTATGGCAATTAATAAAAGTGAGCATATAATAGGGTATATTACATAAGATTATATTACTTTGTGATTGTATAATTATGTACTCTTTGTAAGAAATTATTGATTTATTGTTTACTTTCTTAATTGATGCCTCATAATAGTAATATATGATATTTCTTATAGTTTTATTTGAATACATATGTATGTAATTAATTACCTGATTCAATCAAACTAAATCGATAGCAAATTTTAAAAAAAGGAGTATATCAAGCCATAGGAATGACTTGATGAGGTTAGTATGGATAGACAGTTAAAAGTTCATTTTATGGGTATCGGTGGTAGTGGAGCTTCCTCCATTGCTATTTTAGCAAAGCAAAAAGGTTTTATAGTTACTGGTTGTGATTGTAATGTTTCAGATTATTATACAAAAGCATTAATTGATAATAACATAACCATAGATGAAGGTCATCATAAAGACCATTTAGAGGGTGTTGACATATGCGCAATATCACCAGCTATTATGGATATTTCACCTAATAATGAAGAAATCCTAGAAGCAAAGCGCAAAGGTATTTTAATGACATGGCAAGAATTTATGGCGAAATATATTCAAACGGATATGAATGTATTATCGATTGCAGGAACACACGGTAAATCTACTACAACGATACTTCTAGGTGTTATATTAGAAGATGCTGGTTTGGATCCTAATGTTTTATCTGGTACCACTTATAAATCTTGGGGTAAAGGAAGTAGAGTTGGTACATCAGACTATTTTGTATGTGAAGCAGATGAATTTAATAAAAATTTCTTAAATTACGAATCTTCCATTGCTGTTATCAATAATTTAGAAATGGATCACCCTGAATCCTATTCCTCTTTTGATGATATTGTAAATGCCTATGAAGAATTTGTGAAACAATTAAAGAATAAAAAAGTACTTATCATAAATGAAGAAAGCATTGGAACGAAAAAATTACTTATCGAATTAAAAGATTGGTTTATAAAAGAAAACATTACTGTAATTGGTTATTATATAAATGAAAAGTTTGACTTTCCATTTAATAAAGAATACCATGTATCCATTGTTGAAAATTCCAATGACCACATTACCTTTGAAATTCACAATCAGGAAGAGGTAGAGTCTATGACTCTTAATTTACCGGGAATCTACAATATAAATAATGCCATGAGTGCTATCTGCGTAGCAAAAGAATTAGGTCTCTCAAGTGATGCTATTGCAAAAGGCCTTATGAAATTTAAAGGTGTAGGAAGACGTTTTGAATTAGTTGGTACGGTAGGTGATATACGAATCTATGATGATTATGCCCACCACCCTACTGCTATCAATTCTGTCCTAACGATGTGTAATCAGATTTTCCCAAATAAAAAAATATGGGCTATATTTGAACCACATCAAATTTCTAGAATTGAGTTATTATTTGACGATTTTACAAAATCTTTAAACATTGCAGATCAAATACTTATTACAAAAACTCATATTGGCCGTGAGATTAACAAAGGTGTAAAGCCTATTGCTGCAAGTAGATGGTTAGAACGATTTGGTGAAAAATCAGTATATTTAGAAGATATAAATGACATCCTACAATTTGTAAAGGAACATGTTCAAAAAGACGATATCTTGGTTGTATTTGGAGCCGCAAATTCCTACCGTATATCAAGAGCAATCTTTGATTCCTTGTTACAAAGTAAATAATTAGAGTTAATTAAGTTAAATTTAAATGATAACTTCAATTTAGATAATAAAATATTACTAATAATGCTTACCACAATATTTAGATATTTTCATTTAAAATTTTCTTATGTTTTTATTATAATATTATATTAATAGGCATGAAACAATCAATAAAAGACGGTTCTATTTCATTTAGGAATAGATCAGTCTTTTATTTTTTATACTTACTAATATAAAGTTGCTTTCCTATTTTTTTTGAACTCAAATCCTCTTCTGTCATTATATTACAATGAAAAATCAAAAGGTTTACATAACTATATTATGTAAACCTTTTGATATTATCCAATATTTTTTTCCATATTTAATTCTATATGTAATAGACAGAAATGAATTTCATAATATGCTAATGTTACAATTTTTAAAATAATTTAACATAATAATTCACCTTAAATGCTCTAGCTTACTTTTAAATAAATTAAATTATAAGAAGAAGGACTTAATCGTATCATCTAACATATCATCTGTAATTCCTATGTAAGCTAAGGTTATACTTGGTGAGGAATGGTTAAAAATAGTTTGTAAGATAGCCACATCTTTATATTGCTTATAATGCCAATATCCAAATGTTTTTCTCATTGTATGAGTTCCTATTTCATCCAGGCCAAGCTCCCTAGCTGCTTCATGAAGAACACGATAAGCTTGTACTCTTCCGATCGGATTGTTATTTCCTTTGTTACTATGTATTAAATAATTATGATCCATCAATTTCTCACTTTTTATATATGCTTGTAATTCCTTTTGTAATTGGGCATTAATAAGAAATCTTTTTACTTTATCAGTTTTCATTTCTTTAATAATTATATGACTCCTGTAAGAAACATCAGATACCTTAAGGGACAATATATCCGACACACGAAGTCCTGTATTAATTCCTATGGTAAACATCATGTAATATTTATAATTCTTTTTCATTAAGAGATTCTTTACATTTGCAATCATTGCAGTATCTCTTATTGGCTGAACTTTATTCATAGTTGTACCTTCCATATTTATAGTAAGACATAAGCGTAAAATTAATAAGATAGCAAAACTTATGTTCTATCCTATTATATATAATATCATGTTACAGTGCAATATGATATGTTACATTATTTTATTTGATTTTATTGAAATCATCGACAAAGCTTGCTTTTAAGCCATTCGTGGTCATTCTAAAAATGTAACATAATATGTATTTTGATACATTTTAGAATTTGAAGTCACCTTAGTTTCAGTCCAAATTATGTAAGCTTCTATTATCGAAAATAAGAGCTTAAAATCATAAAAAGGTAATAGAGATTAGCTATCGATAAAAAATCTCTTAAAATCAAAATTAACGCCAACCTATACATTTTATAGGTTTATTCCATATAAATAGCCTAATATAAGAATAACGAGTCTGCCATGGCTAACTCTTATGCCGCAAAGCATCCTCACGGAGTGTTTTTAGTTCATAGAAGGTAATTTCTTATAAAATAAAAAACTCTATTATGTAATATGAAATTTATATTTTTTCATATCACATAATAGAGTTTGCATTACTAATCTATTTATCTATATTCATCTACTATATTCATCTACTATATTCATCTACTATATTTCTAACACAATTCTTAATAATCTCAATCATATCTAAATCAACTTTAAAATCTGGTGCATAATGTGTTACTGGTACATATGTATTATGTAATATGGATTTACCAAATAGAACCTCATACCATATTGCAGCTGCAAGATATCTTCCATATATATAACTTAGATGATATCCATCACGACACAATGACATGCCACCATTTTCATATTGAAATGGTTCTATTTTTCTTAATGCTTGAACAGCATCACCGCAAGGAATGATATTAATCTTTAAAGTCTCTGCGGCTTTATTATAGGCTCTTTTTAATTTTTCATACATTTCAGACTGACTTCCATTATAATTGCTAAATCCTTCATGTGTACTATCTTTTTCATATGCCCAAGTTTGATTTAATAATATGTTAGCATTCGGCGCATGCTCTTTAATATAATTATAGATAAGATTCACATATGGAAAATAGGTATCTTCTAATCCACTATTATAACTAGCTTGTTGGGTAATTATAAAATCCCAATCTTCTTCTAATAGTGTTTCTTTAATGGTCACAAGTCGATCCGTATACATACCATTTATTTGATAGCTATAATTTGCTGCATTATCCTCTATATTCTTCCAATGTGCTTCTAATGGACAACCACCGATATAAAGATTTACTACTTTTGCTTTAACACCATCAGCCAATGCTATCTGATGTAAATAATGAGTAGCGTCCTCTGAAAAACTATTCCCAATAGCCAAAATATTTATTTGCTTCATATGTTCCTCCGATAAAATAATCTATACTCTTAAATAGATTACTACAATTTCTAATTTCAATCAATTAATATTCATAAAATTTTCAATTTCTATTAAATTAATTTTAAAATACTGTTTATTGATAACAATATTAATTTTTCAATGTACTAATCCGTTAGCAGTACATATAATATAAAGAGAAATAGAATGGAGTTATATATGAATCATTTTTCATACTTCGATCCTTTTTTTAGAAAAACCCACAGCGATACTAATAATAACATAGAACAACAACAAATTGATGAAACCGATCCTTTTACCTATCCTGAAAATTTGGAAAATGCTTTAGAACTAATTCGCTTAGCTGTTCAAGAGGAGGATAGAGATAGTTTATATAATAACTTTCTAATTGATACTGCAGTATCTTCTGTAAGTAGAGAAATCCTTGAGGAAATTCGAGATGATGAAATTAGACATTATCAG
>JAFAEB010000023.1 GCA_023424235.1 Bacillota bacterium | reverse complement strand
GTATGGGCTAGGGCAAGACAAAACAATGCATTTCATGAGTTTGCACCAATTTTAGAAGAGATTATTAAATATCAAAAAAAATTCATTGGATATCGTAACAAAAAAGGATTAAAACCTTATGATGTTTTACTGAATGACTATGAAGAAGGATTTAATATGGAAAAACTAGACACCTTCTTTAATAAAGTAAAAGAAACAGTAGTTCCATTATTAGCTTTAGTAAATGAAAAACGTGACACCATTGATAAGTCCTATAATTATAGAGATTTTGATGTGAGTAAGCAAAAAGAATTTAGTAAGTTCATTAGTGAATATGTTGGATATGATTTTGAACGTGGTGTAATTGCAGAAAGTGCTCACCCTTTTACAACAAATTTCCATAACAAAGATGTGCGTATTACAACCCATTATTTAACTAATAATTTAGAAAGTTCCATCTTCTCTACTATTCATGAATGTGGTCATGGTATATACGAAATGAACGTAGATGATGCTATTACACAAACCCCAGTTGGTAAAGGTTCTTCCATGGGAATTCACGAATCTCAATCAAGATTTTATGAGAACATAGTTGGTAGAAATAAATCCTTCTGGACACCAATCTATCCAAAGTTAAAAGAATTATTCCCTGAGCAATTAGCTGACATTTCTCTAGATGATTTTATACAAGGGATTAACAAATCCGTTCCTAGCCTAATTCGTACAGAAGCAGATGAATTATCCTATTCTCTTCATATAATTATCCGATATGAAATTGAAAAAATGCTATTTGCTGATGAGATCACAGTTTTAGACCTTCCACGAGTTTGGAACCAAAAATATGAAGAATATATGGGACTCACTCCAAAAAGTGATACGGAGGGTGTTTTACAAGACATTCACTGGGCAGGGGGAATGTTTGGTTACTTCCCTTCTTATGCAATAGGTAGTGCGATTTCAGCTCAAATCTATCATTATATGCAAACTCTAATGCCTGTTGAAAAACACTTATTAAATGGCAACTTACAAGTAATCACTGAATTTTTAAGTACCCATATTCATAAGTACGGTGCTACTAAAAACACCAATGAACTATTAATGGGTATGATGAATGAAGATTTTAATGCAGATTACTATATAGCATATTTAAAAGATAAATACACAAAATTATATAATATCTCACTGTAATGCTAGGTCGATAAAATTATAAATGATGTATTCTTTAAGCTAGGTAGAGTAAATTATATATGATTTATCACTATTAAGCTAGGTAGAGTAAATTATATATGATTTATCACTATTAAGCTAAGTAGAGTAAATTATATATGATTTATCACTATTATCTAAGAAGAGTAAATAGCTTTATAAGACTTTAGTATTTAATTAGATTCATAAAAAGAGGAGAATGTAAGTTCCGTACATTCTCTTCTTTTTTAACTAAAAATAGCGAATGAAACGAATATAAAATATTTTCTTGTAATTTTAGTTATAATAATGTATAATTAATCTAATTTACGTATAAATAAACATTTAGAAAAGAGGTACTAATATGAAACTTTGGGGCGGCAGGTTCACAAAAGAGACAGATAAGCTTGTTCATAATTTCAATGCTTCCATTGGATTTGATCAAAAATTATATATACAAGATATTGAAGGAAGTATTGCTCATGTTACAATGCTAAGTAAGCAAGGGATTGTAAGTGTTGAGAATAAAGATAAAATGATAACTGGCTTAATAGGAATCAAAGAAGATATCACGAATGGTAAATTAATACCGGATGATAGTCATGAAGATATTCATAGTTTTGTAGAAGCAAATTTAATCGACCGAATAGGTGAAGCTGGAAAACACCTTCATACTGGTAGGAGTAGAAACGATCAAGTTGCTCTTGATATGAAACTTTATACAAAAAATGAAATCGAACTAATTCAAACTTTATTAAAAGACTTACTAACTTCAATGCACTCTATTATAAAAGATAATACCACTACTTATATGCCTGGATTTACTCACTTACAAAAAGCTCAACCAACATCCTTAGCTCATCATATCGGAGCTTATTTTGAGATGTTTAAACGTGACCTTCTTCGCTTAATAGACATAAAAAAACGAATGAACTACTCTCCTTTAGGTTCTGGAGCAATTGCTGGCACAACTTATCCATTAGACCGAGATTATACTGCATTCCTTTTAGGTTTTGATGGTCCAACACTAAATAGTATGGACTCTGTTTCAGATAGGGATTATATCATTGAGCTTTTAAGTGCCTTATCAATCATTATGATGCATTTAAGCCGATTTTGTGAAGAAATCATTATATGGAACTCGAACGAATATCAATTTATTGAGTTAGATGATACTTATTCGACTGGTAGTAGTATAATGCCTCAAAAGAAAAATCCTGATATTCCTGAATTAATACGTGGTAAAACAGGACGTGTTTATGGATCATTAATGTCAATTCTAACTGTAATGAAGGGACTTCCCCTTGCTTATAACAAAGACATGCAAGAAGATAAAGAACTAACTTTTGATGCCATAGATACTGTAAAGGGATGTATCTTACTATTTACAGGTTGCTTAAAAACCATAAAATTCAATAAAGATGTAATGGCTAATAGTGCAAAAAAAGGATTTACCAATGCAACCGATGCGGCTGATTATTTGGTAAACCATGGGGTTGCTTTTCGAGATGCTCATGAAATTATCGGTAAATTAGTACTTTATTGTATTGATAAGAAGGTAAATATAGAGGATTTATCCTTAGAAGAATTTAAGCAAATAAGCCCAGTATTTCAAGAAGATATCTATACTGCTATCTCATTAGAAGCATGTGTTGAAAAACGAAATACAATTGGTGCTCCTGGTTTACTAGCTATGGAAAAAGTCATTGCTTTAAATGAAGAATTTCTAAATAATCTACAATTATAAATTACTAAAAACTTTTATTTTAAGTCATTTTTTAGTTTATCCGTTTTTTATATTGACTGATATTTTTATTGGCTGATATTTTATTGGCTGATATTTTATATGGGCTGTTTAATAGATATCCTTAACCATATTTATCAAGGAATAAATGGTTAGCATTTCATTCTATTATGACAGCCCACTAAATTTTATTTATTAATTCTTTATTTCTTTACTTATTAATCTCTTTTATTTATTAATCTCTTTTATTTATTAATTTCTTTATTTATTGATTTCTTTTATTTATTAATTTCTTTTATTTATTAATTTCTTTGTTTAATAATTTTATTAATTTCTTAATTCATTAACGATATAGTCTTAATTACAAGTCTTTAAAAATCTTACTTCCTATCTTATTTACATATTGATATAGAAGGTAAGTTAATACTGTCACAACAATAACAATTCCTCCATTAACCCATATATAATTCTCAAAACCAAAAACAATAAGAACAACAAAAGCTATTCCCACTGTAAAGAAGGAAGATAAAGAAGAAATCATAGAGGAAGCACTTTGCTTAATTACTACAACTTCTGTTGTCCATGTTAAATTCGGTAATTTTAAGTTAATAAGTAAACCGAAAAGGGAGGAAAAACAGGTATAAGCAGTTGGGATTAAAAATAAAAATATACTTTCAAAAAAATTAAGCTTTAATGCAAATATTAATATAGTACCATTTATAAAAATAGCTGGTACTGTCATGGTTAAATTAACTAGTATCTTACTTAAAAATATAGTTTTAGGCAAGATAGGTGACGACTTTAAAATCCATAAATGACTGCCTTCTAAGGATATGGAACATGCTGATACATATGTCATAGATACCATAAAGGCGATTAAGAGTGGAAAAACTGCCCCAAGCTGTTTAGCAGCACCTGGAATTTCTATTAATGCTGCAATTTCATCTGGTTTTAAAAATATGGTTGCTATCGTACCTATTGTTAACATAAGTAGACCTGCTCCTGTATTTAATACATATAAACTAGATGAAAAATAACGTTTTAATTCTTTTATATAAAGTGCTTTTAGAGGGCTTCCAGTTTTTATATTATTTATTTTGTAGTTTCCTTTTGTATAATGAGCAGACATGGCTGTATTGATAGCTTTAAAATTCGTTCCAATGATATATGAAAATAAAGCAAACAGAAGACAGGTTGTTAATATAAATAGAGCTAAATAACCTAAGTTACCATAAACGACACCTAAGTGATACCATCTTGCCAGAAAATAAATACGGTTGATACCATCTGATAAGCCGCTACTCATATCTGCAGCCTGACTTGAACTATTCACATTTAATGAAAGTAACACAATACCTGTCAAGACTACCATACTAAATAGTATGCTAATAAAATTACTACCTCGAAATCTCGATGATGCTAAAAATATAAGTAGTCCAATAACATAACCAATTATCATAGGTACAAAAGGTATAAAAAACATAGTTAAAATATTAAGTATGTAAAATAAAATAGGTGGATTAGCAAGTATACCATAAGCTATCGTTGCTGGAACTAATACGATTAATGTAATAACCATGTTAACGATATATAACAATAGAAATCTACTAATTACTACTAGACTTGTTTTAATTGGCAATGCCATAATCAAATCATAATCTTTAAATCCAAATAAAATACCTTTTACTTTATAAATACTTGTAAATAGAGTAATAAAACTTGTAATTGCCATGGCTAACTGAGGTAATCGATCAATCATCCCAATCATATTTAGGGTTAGTCCAATACCATAACTATACATAAAAGCCATAAACATAAACAACAAACCAATTAAACTACTTCCAAGTACAAATGTACTCTGTTTCATTCTGCCCTTCTTACTTGTCACCTGAAAGTCTAAAGCGGTTCGTAATTGAACTTTTGTTAATAACCATACATTTTTCATAGCTACCTCTTTCCATCAAAATATATTATGAAATGATTTATTCACGAATTAAGTCTAAAAATACATCTTCTAGGCTTGTATTTCCTTTTACCTCATCCGTTGTCCCAGTAAGAACAAGCTTACCTTCTTTAATAATACCAATTCTAGTACATAATTTTTCAGCTACTTCTAATACATGGGTAGAGAAAAAGATTGCACTACCTTCTCTACATAAGTCAGCCATAATTGATTTTAAGGTATGTGAAGCTTTTGGGTCTAAACCAACAAAG
>JAFAEB010000408.1 GCA_023424235.1 Bacillota bacterium | reverse complement strand
TGCTAGACATATCAAAAGACAGATAACTCGCTACGCTCAAACAGATCTGTCTTTCGATATAACACAAATTATGAAAGCAAAGAACATCTAACGCATTATAAAAGGCGCATTCGTTCTTTTGCTTTTGCAAATCGCCAGTAATATTCTATAATAAGGCTTTTGACACCTGAATCATAAATTAAGTATAAAAGAGTAGATATAAATGACAACTTATATGAATAAAGCAAAGGTGCCGTACTTACTTGTACAGCACCTTTTGTTTATCTTTAGTATTAAGTTTTTAAGGTTAATATAAAATGTATTATTATTTACACCGTTAAGGTTGCTTTTTGCCCTTTTTGTCCACGTTTTCGGTTACGAACCTTTTTCACACTAAATAATTTTCCATTATATTCGAAAGTTTCTTCCGTTGATTTTAGGACAGTTGTGTATGCAACAAAATCATTTTTATCTAAGTCGATGGATTTAACCCCGCGACCTGTTTTTTTCATTTCACTTACTTCTTCTAAATTAAATCCAAGAGAAGCACCTTTATCAGTTAGGATAATTACTTTTAAATCAGCAGCTAATATTTCACTTGCTGTTAGTTTTGTAATGGATATAATCTCGTCCCCATCATCTAATTTTGTTGAATTAATGACACTACGATTGGTTTCAAATTGTTCACCAGATACTTGTTTAATAAATCCAAGTTTTGTAGAGAAGACAAGCTGAGACTCAAACAACTCTTCAAATGGAGTATAGAGTATAATCGTTTCCTTTTCTACTTTACATAGTGTTTGAATCAGGACACCTTTATCCTTCATTTTGCCCTTAGGGATTGCACTTGCTTTCACCTGGTACATATTACCTTGTGCAGTAAAAATACACATCTTATCCGTGTTTTTCATGAGAATAATATGACTATATTCTCTTAAAGTATCTTCAGCAACTCTTTGGAAACTAGCTGAATCAATGGATTTTGTATATCCAAAGCGATCAATAAGTACGTAGATGTCTTCTACTTTTACTTCTTCCACATAGTCTGTATTTTGAACATTATCAAGTAGAGTACGTCTTGGCATTTGAAATGCCTTTTTATAATCTTTTAAGCGACCTTTTATTACTTTATATAATTCGGCTTTATCACCTAGAATTAATTTATACTCAGCAATATTTTTAGCTAAGGTTTCACTTTCGTCATGTAAGCGTAAAATTTCTAATCCAATTAATCTACTTAAAGGCATAGAAAGTATGGCATCTGCTTGACGTTCTGTAAAGTTAAACTTCTTTGCTTCCTTTTCAGACGTTTTCGTTTTAAATTTGATATCAGTCGTATCACCTGCTACAAGACAAGTTTTTGCTTGTTTTAAAGAAGAACTTCCTCTTAACACTTCAATAATGAGATCAATTACATCGGTAGCAGCGATTAAACCAGTTACAATTTCTTGTCTTTGTTCTGCTTTTTCCAATAAATGTTTGTATTCCTTGGTATATAATTCTTCCTGAAAAACAACAAATTCTTCAATTAACATTTTTAAGTTAAATACTATTGGTTGTTTATCCTTTACCGCAAGTAGATTTACGCTATAGGTATCTTCTAGTGGAGTCTTTTTGTATAGACCATTTAATAAGTTATGAATATCCCTATCTTTTTTTACTTCAACTACAATTCGTATTCCTTCTTTTGAGGATTCATCACGAACATCATAAATTTCATCGAATACTTTATCCTTCATTAAGGTAGCAAGACTTTCTACTAATTTCGATTTATTGCCAGCAACGGTATAAGGGATTTCAGTGATAACAATATTTTTTCTTCCATTGTCAGAGGCTTCAATTTCAATCTTAGCACGAACTCGTAATCGACCTTCACCAGTTTCATAGATTTGTCTTACATCATTGGCATTTATGATACTTCCACCTGTTGGAAAATCAGGTGCTTTTATATATTTCATTAATCCATCGATGGTAATTTGAGGATTTGTCATATAGGCAATCGTAGCATCAATAACTTCAGAAGGATTATGAGGTGGAATGTTAGTAGCCATACCAACAGCAATACCTGTTGTTCCATTAATAAGTAGATTTGGTATCATTGCTGGAAGTACAGTAGGCTCCATTTCACTATCATCGAAATTTGGTTTAAATTCAACCAAGTCTTTGTCAAGATGCTCAAGGAGCGTCATAGCTCCATTGGAAAGTCTTGCTTCCGTATAACGCATGGCAGCTGCTCCATCTCCATCAATGGAACCAAAGTTGCCATGGCCATCGACAAGTGGTATGGAGAGAGAATAGTCTTCGGTCATACGAACTAAAGCTTCATAAATGGAACTATCACCATGAGGATGGTACTTACCCATGGTGTCACCTACGATACGTGCACTTTTTCTATGTGGCTTCTTTGGATCTAGTCCTAATTCACGCATAGCATAAAGAATTCTACGTTGAACTGGTTTTAAACCATCTCTAACATCCGGTAATGCTCTTGCAATAATAACGCTCATTGCATAATTTCTATAAGCACTTTTCATTTCCTCAGAAAAGTCCATCTGTATAATTTGTTCTGTTACTTTACTCATGTTAAACTCCATTCCGCTATTACACCATGTTTTGGCGCCTGCACAAATTTGCTGAGTGAAAACGAATAACACCAGCTTTTATTCTTCATTAATAATGAATGTAAGAATTAATTATTATAATTTTATAATAAGGCTTTAACACCTAAATCATTATTTTTACAATTAGATATCGATATCTGCATATCTTGCTTCTTCCATAATAAATTGTCTTCTTGGCGGTACATTACTACTCATTAACATAGTAGTAATTTCATCAGCTTCAATGGAATCACTTATGGTTACTTGGGCCATTATACGAGTATCTGGATTTAGTGTAGTTTCCCATAACTGGTTAGCATCCATTTCACCGAGACCTTTGTATCGTTGAAGTACAAGAATCTTTTTATTCGTATCTTTTCTAAATTTCTCTAATTCAAAGTCATTGAATAAATATCTCGATTCTTTTACTTTTTTTCCTCTTAATACAGTTTCATAATCCACTTTATAAAGTGGTGGAAGTCCTCGATAAACTTTACCAGAAAGGATTAATTCAGGCATGAAACGATAAAAGAAGGTTAGTAGAAGCGTACTGATATGTGCACCATCTACGTCGGCATCTGTTAGTATTATTATTTTATCATAACGTAACTTTGTTATATCAAATTCTTCACCAATGCCACATCCAAAGGAGGCAATCATGGATTTAATTTCATTATTCACTAAAATCTTTTCTAGATTCGATTTCTCTACATTTAAAATTTTACCACGAAGCGGAAGCACAGCTTGGGTACGACGGTTTCTTGCTGTTTTTACAGTACCACCAGCGGAGTCCCCTTCCACGATATAAACTTCACATTCCTCAGGCTTTTTGGAGGAGCAGGATGCTAATTTACTCCTGGTGTCAACATCGGATAGCTGTTTCATAATAGCAATTCTTGCTTTGTCCCCAGCTCTTCTTGCATTATAGGACTTCATAGAATTTTCAAGGATACTTTTTAGGACTTCAACATTCTTATCAAAATATCTTGTTACTTCAGATGAAAAAACTTCTTCTACCGCGCTTTTCGCATCCGTATTACCAAGCTTTGTTTTTGTTTGTCCTTCAAACTGAGGGTCAGGATGCTTGATGGAAATAATAGCAACAAGGCCGTTACGAATATCCTTTCCATCAAAGTTTTCATCTTTTTCTTTTAATATATTTAGCTCTCTTGCATATTGATTCATAACTCTAGTTAATGCTGTTTTAAAGCCAGTCACTAAAGTTCCGCCATCAACAACATTTATACGGTTACAATAGGCATTAATCTGCTCAGAAAAATCTGACGTATATTGTAGTGCAACTTCTACCTCAATATCACCGCTTGCACCTTCAATGTAGATTGGTTCTTCATGTAATATGGTAGCTTCACGATTTAAGTAAGATACAAAGCTCTTAATACCTTCATCTTCTCTATAAACTGTGGTATTCCCACTAGTCTCATCTATAAACTCTAATTCTAGGCTTTTGTTTAAGTAAGCAATTTCTTTTAATTTTTTCTTGATTACATCTACTTTAAACTCAACGGTTTCAAAGATGGTATCATCAGGATAAAAGGTAACCCGAGTTCCTGTATCTGACTTATTACATTTACCTACAACTGGTAGTAATCCATCTACTAGCTCTGTTATAGCATGTCCACCATTTTCATATTCATCTCTATAAATTTTACCATCACGTTTGATCTCAATTATAAGACGTTTTGACAACGCATTAACAACAGAGGCACCTACTCCATGTAATCCACCAGATACTTTATATACGGAATTACCAAACTTTCCACCTGCGTGTAGAATGGTATAAACAACTCGAACCGTTGGGATGTGCTTTGTTGGATGGATGTCAACTGGAATACCTCTTCCGTTATCACATATGGTAATACCACCATCTTTTCTAAGTATAACTTGTAATTTCGTACAAAAACCTGCTAGATGTTCATCAATACCATTATCAAGAATCTCCCAAATTAAATGGTGTAAACCTCTTGTACCGGTACTTCCTATGTACATACCAGGGCGTTTTCTTACGGCCTCTAAACCTTCTAAAACTACAATCTGACTACCAGTGTATTGTTCCATATTTTGATTCCTTTCCAAATAAGATATTACTTAGGCAATTGTGAAATCTAAAATTATATATTTGAGATGCAATTTATGCAATTCCGAAGAGGAAGTTAAGAGGAAGGAGCGTTGGAGCGGAGAAATTCGTATAAGTTGTAGCTCAAACCCTGCATATATCATTTTTCACAATTGTCTATTAATATTCTTGTGTGTTTTAACACTCATATCTAAATAAATAACATAAGAAGTATTGTAACATATTTTCAGTTTAAAATCTAGTTATTTGCCAATCGTATGTTCGTATTTTCCAATATTTTAGCGTTATCGATAAAGTTTCTTGGGTCTTTTCGTTGATAATCACGAAAAGTTATGTTAGACTTTATAGTATCAATCGTAAAAGTGAACTGAAACTAAAAGTAATGTAGAGCAAAAGGATGTTGATTACTATGTATAAATATGACACTCATTTACATACCCAAGAAGCAAGTGCATGTGCTACTGTTACTGGGAAGGAACAAGCTAGAATATATAAAGAGTTAGGATACAGTGGAATTATAGTAACAGACCATTTCTTTGGTGGAAATACAGCAGTGAAGAGAAATTTACCATGGAAGGATAGGATAGATCAGTTTGTTACTGGATATGAAAATGCAAAAGAAGAGGGAGATAAGATTGGATTATCTGTATTCTTTGGATTAGAAGAAAGTTTTAATGGAACTGATTTTTTGGTATATGGGCTTGATAAGCAGTTCTTGTATCATAATACTGATATGAGCTCGTGGAGTGTTAAGGATTATTATGAACGGGTTAAAGAAGCGGGTGGTTTTTTTGTTCATGCACATCCTTTTAGAGAAGCATTCTATATTAACGAAGTGAGATTATTTCCTGAATATGAAGATGCAATTGAAGTTGTAAATGTAAGTCATACCGATGAGAGATTCAATAAAAAAGCTATGGAATATGCAACCATTCATGCTAAGCCATTTATTGAAGGATCTGATGCACATCATAGGGGTTCACCTCGTGGAGGTATGTATTTTGACCATAAGTTAAAAGATATACATGATTTTATAAAATGTGTAAAGAATAAAGAAGGAATAATAATTTCAGGGAAAATATAAAGAAAAATTCCAGTGATAATTTTAAAGAAAATTTTGAGAACGTTTCAGGGAAATTTCAAAGAAATAGAAAAATAAATTGACAACGAAATATTTTTAGGATATATTGATTTAAAAGATATTCGTAAAAATGTATAAATATACGAAAAGAGAGTACGGTTATTTGCAAAGGTGCAATCCCACTCTCTTTTTCTAAACTTAAAGCTTAAGTAGATGGGAGATACGATTATGAAAAAACCATTTGTAACCTTAGAACAACTGAATGAAATAACCTCATTATATTCTACTCCATTTCATATTTATGATGAAAAAGGAATTCGTGAAAATGCAAGAAGGCTAAAAGAAGCTTTTGCATGGAATAAAGGATTTAAAGAGTATTTTGCAGTGAAGGCGACTCCAAATCCATTTATATTAAATATTTTAAAAGAAGAAGGTTGTGGAGCAGACTGTTCATCAATGACAGAGCTTATGATGTCAGAAGCTCTTAATTTTACTGGTGAGGATATCATGTTTTCCTCCAATGCAACTCCGAAAGAAGATTTTATAAAAGCAAATGAGTTAAATGCTATTATTAATTTAGATGATTTTACTCACATTGATTATTTAGACAAGCTTGTTGGTATTCCTGAAACAATATGCTGTAGATATAATCCAGGTGGAGTGTTTAAGATAAGTACGGATATAATGGATAATCCAGGTGATGCAAAATATGGCTTTACCAAGGAACAAATGATTGAAGGTTTCATTAAATTAAAGGCTATGGGTGCTAAATATTTTGGAATTCACTCCTTTTTAGCTAGTAATACTGTTAGTAATGAGTATTATCCAATTTTAGCAAAAGTGTTATTTGAGCTAGCTGTTGAATTAAAAGAAAAAACAGGTGTAGAGATTACATTTATCAATCTATCAGGTGGTGTTGGTATCCCTTACAGACCAGACCAAGAGGCTAATGATATCTATGAAATTGGTGAAGGTGTAAGGCTTGCCTACGAGGAAGTTCTAACTGCAAACGGAATGGGTGATGTAAGTATTTATACTGAGCTTGGACGCTTTATGTTAGCACCTTACGGACATCTTGTGGCTACTGCGGTACATGAAAAACACATTTATAACGAATACATTGGACTCGATGCATCTGCAGTGGATTTAATGAGACCTGCTATGTATTGTGCATATCATCATATTACTGTTATGGGGAAAGAAAATGAACCATGTGATCACAAATATGATATAACTGGCTCTTTATGTGAAAATAATGATAAATTTGCAATTGATAGAATGTTACCTAAGATTGAGATAGGAGACTTACTTGTAATTCACGATACTGGTGCCCATGGATATGCTA
>JAFAEB010000400.1 GCA_023424235.1 Bacillota bacterium | reverse complement strand
CTTATGAATGAAGATAAAGACTAATAATATGGATGGTCATTGACCATCCATTATACAGAAACAATGTTGGAACAAACATGCATTTTTACTTTGGAACTTTTACGCAAAAAGATGTTGCAATTTACACCCTCTAAAGCGACTGAGTTTAATCTATTGGAACAACATTTTTCAAGTTGCGAAATCTGCTCATCCTTTATAATGTAATTTAAAATACATTGTTCACCATTCTCATTAATTCCTAGAATATAAATGTGAATATGCTTCTTATTCTTTCGAGCGTAACCTAAACATAAAGATATGACTCTAAGATCACAAGGAATGATAGCTTTTGCAATAAATTTTCTAGAATTAGAATAAACATCAATTTTATCCTGTAGACTAGTAATGCAATAGCCAGTAAAGTTTCCAAATATACCAACTGCACCTCTTATTATTCCTTGATTACTACTGTAGAAGATAATATTCTCCTCTGATGAATATTTATTTACAACCACAGCGTATTGAGCATAAGTAATCAAAAGCATATCAGAATAATAATTATATGAAATTCCTGTAATAATATCTTCCTTAACGTTAGATATTGAAATATTAATATAATCTATTTGTTCGATTAATCTATTCAACTTGTATACTTTTGATGAATCCCCAGTTTGAGTTGCCCAAAAGCAATGTTCTCTTGAATCATAACAAAGATAAGAATAGTTTCTACTCGTCTCAAAACAAGCTATCTGATGAAAAAAAATATCGCATTTTATTATTTTATATTCATCTTTAACTGTTAAATAAAACCAGTATCCATCGTACACAATTCCATTAAAACTTGGCAAGTCTTCAAGCATTAATGTTTGCTCTGCTTCTATTTTAATCATAATACCTCTCCCTTTTATCATAACTCGAACTCCTATCACGACTTTTATTATCTAGTAATGATATAACTAATTACCTTATACGGATGGATTCGTTTCATAATCTATTTTCTAAACTTATAATTTCTTCCCATATACTAAGTATATAGGAAGAAATCATTTTATTAACTTTTAACATTACTATTTCTTATCTAGGCCATGGTCTTTCATTATCTTTACACCCATCTCTTGGACACGCACAGTCGGTGAATAGGAATAACTTTGATGTTATTAAAAATTCTAAACGCGCAAGCGCATTTATTAATTTAAGATTGTCATCATCTTTATCTTTATCTTTTTCACAATATTGTGGATGTTTTTCATCGACTGCTCTCAATATTTTTGCAATAGCCTCTTCTTCCTTTGCAACGGAATCTATAATATTTGAAATAGCCTCACAACGTGTTATTTGCTCATATTTTCTTTGTTCCATAGCTTTATCCTTTCAAATAGATTTTTTACATTGAAAATCATTCGTTGTTCAATGTAATATATTATATGAAATAATCATTACAAAGTTACAAATTACGACATCATTCAACAAAATAGTTTGAAATGTATGTACATAATGAAAAACAGCCAGATTAAAGAACAATCTGACTGTCAATTTAGAATAAATTAAATAAGCTATTTTATTTGGTACTTTTCATTATAGATAAACATTAGAATTCTTTTACTACAACTCATACACAGTCACTTTGATTACTACCAACTTTCACCTTAAAGTTCATATGGCGTTACTTGATATACGTAATAATTGAGCCAATTGGTATACATGGCATTGGCATGAGCTCTCCAAATAAGATTTGGTTTACTAGATGCATCGTCACTTGGATAATAATTTTTTGGTAGCTCGATTTCTAGGCCTTTACCAACATCACGCTTATACTCCTTGTCTAGAGTGATACGATCGTATTCTGGGTGGCCCATAACAAAAATTTGCTGTCCTTCTTTGGCTAGCACGATGAATACTCCTGCCTCATCAGACTCTGCTAAGATTGTTAACTCTTTATTATTTACAATATCCTCTTTTGATACTGTGGTATGTCTAGAATGTGGTGCATAGAATATATCATCAAATCCTCGAATAAATGGCTCTCTTCGATTAAGTACTGTGTGTGGAAACACACCAAACATTTTTTTGTCTAGTTGTACTTTGTTAATGCCATAGTGATGATATAACCCAGCTTGTGCTCCCCAGCAGATATGAAGTGTAGAGGTTACATTTTTCTTAGACCAATCCATTATATCTACTAATTCACTCCAATAATCCACGTCCTCAAATTCCATTTGCTCTACGGGAGCACCTGTGATTATTAGTCCGTCAAATTTTTGATGTTTTACATCTTCATAAGTCATATAGAATTGGTCTAAATGACTATGGGCTGTGTTTTTTCCTGTATAGGAACCAGTTGTTAAAAATGTTACGTCTACTTGTAGTGGCGTATTGGACAGACTTCGTAATAATTGAACTTCTGTGTCTTCTTTTAGAGGCATTAGATTAAGAATTGCAATTTTTAATGGACGAATATCCTGTGTTAATGCTCTCTTCTCGTCCATTATAAATATATTTTCATCCTCTAATATCTTCTTAGCAGGTAAGTCACTTTGAACCTTAATAGGCATATCATCACCATCTTTTCTAATATTTTATAATAATTATGTTATCTTATGTTTTACCTTGATTAAAATTATAGCTCTTTCCCATCTAACATCGCTAAAAATTCCTCTTCTGTTATTATTGGGATGTTTAATTCTTTCGCTTTTTTATTCTTAGACGAATTGGATAAATTATCGTTATTTATTAAATAGTTGGTTTTACTTGATACAGAAGCAGCTACTTTACCACCTTTTTCTTCAATAATTTCCTTTATCTCATTTCGATTATTGAAATGTTCAACAGAACCAGTAATTACAAAAATCTTACCTTCAAAAATCTGTTCGCTCGTATTTGCCTCTTCTTGTTCAATATGAACTTCTTTTAATAAGTCTTCAACAATTCTTATATTATTTTCATTTGTAAAAAATTCAACAAAAGTATCTGCTATCACTCCGCCAATTCCTGCTATGGTTAATAACACATCTTGCTTTGCATTCATAACCTTATGAATATCGTTATTAAACTCTTTGCAGATTAATTTGGCATTGGATAGTCCAATATTTTGAATACCAAGACTATATAGGAATTTAGCGCAAGTAGTTTCACGAGCTCTATTGGTTGAATCAATTAAATTTCGAAATGATTTCTCGCCAAACCCTTCCATAGACTTAATCTCTTCTTCATACTGCTCAAGATGGAAGATATCCGCTAACTCTTTAATCATACCTTTGCCTATTAGTTTTTCAATGGTAGCTTCTGATAGACCATCTACATTCATTGCATCCCTGCTAACAAAATGAGTAAAGGACTTAATTTTCTTAGCTAAACATTCTGAATTAACACAGAAAAGTGATTTCACATCGTTATCCTTCTTCATAACTGTTTCATGTCCACAAACTGGGCAATGCTCTGGAATTTCAATCTTACCACTTCTTGTTAAGTTATCTGCAATCTGAGGAATAATCATATTCGCTTTATAGACGGTAACTGTGTCTCCTATACCAAGTTGAAGATTTTCCATAATGCTAATGTTATGAATACTTGCTCTACTTACTGTAGTTCCTTCTAAATCCACTGGCTTAAATACAGCAATAGGATTAATAAGACCAGTTCTTGAAGCACTCCATTCAATTTCTAACAATTCTGTCTCTTTTATATCATCTTCCCATTTAAATGCAATGGAATCTTTAGGGAACTTTGCTGTTCTACCAAGTGATCTACCATAAGCAATATCATCATAAGTTAGAACAAGACCATCCGATGGCATATCATTCTTAGTAACATTCTCTGAAAACCATTTAACTGCTTCTTCAAGGGAATCCTTTGTAACCTCCATGCCTTCAACTACATCAAATCCTAATGAACTAAGCCATTCTAACTGCTCTTTTCTTGAATTCATTTGAATCAAATCTTTGGTTGCACTTACAAGTTGAAATACATAAAAATTAACATTACGTTTAGCCGTAATTTCATTATTTAACTGTCTAACACTACAGCTACATAAATTTCGCGGATTTTTATACTTTTCTTCTTCTAGTTCAATCTTTTCATTAATCTCTAAGAAATCGGAATACTTAATGATTGCTTCCCCTCTTATTATAAGTTCACCAGGATAATTTATCTGTAATGGTACATTTTTAAATACTTTAGCATTGCTGGTTATCACTTCACCAAACTCACCATTACCTCTTGTTACACCTCTAGTTAACTTTCCATTCATATAAGTTAATATAATGGTAAGTCCGTCTAGTTTCCAAGATAACAATCCTTTTTGATTACCAAGCCAACTCTTTAAAGTATCAACTTCTTTTGTCTTATCAAGAGAAAGCATTGGAGCATCATGTCTTATCTTCGGTAGTTCACTCGATACTTCATAACCTACAGATACTGTTGGACTATTTGATAGGACTACATTGGTCTCTTTCTCTAGTTCTGATAGTTCATCATACAAGGCATCATACTCGAAGTTACTCATAATTTCTCTATTTTCACTATAATATGCCTTATTGGCTTTATTTAGTATCTCAACAAGTTCTCTTATTCTTGCTAGCTTTTCCTTCATTTCTCGTCTCCTAATACCAATTATTTGACTTATTTAAATCGATTTCTTTTACTGTCATTACTTCTATTCGTACTTCTTGAACCTGACTTCATAAACCCATCTCTTCCAGTAGAAGGTTTTCTATTACCACTTCTTCCACCTTCTGATTTTTTATTTTCAAAGCTTCTAGATTCTGCTTTTCTCGAGTCATCTCTTCTACTATCAAAGCTTCTAGAGTCTGTTTTTCTCGAATCATCTCTTCTACTATCAAAGCTTCTAGATTCTGTTTTTCTTGAATCATGTCTTCTGCTATCGAAGCTTCTAGATTCTTTTTTTCTTGAGTCATCTCTTCTTGTATCAAAGCTTCTAGATTCTGTTT
>JAFAEB010000286.1 GCA_023424235.1 Bacillota bacterium | reverse complement strand
ACATCTAGATAAAATATTAGTTGAATTTGATTCTGAAGAGCAAAAGAAAAATATTTATGAAACAGAAATAAAAATCGGACATTATTCTGACTATCAAGTATATCCTACTTGTGGACTCGCAACATCAACACAATTAATCGGAGAAGTAGACGATGCAAGGTATTTTGCACATCCAAGTCGTATCGATAGTGATATTTTATGGTTTACAAGAGGTTATGTTGAATATATGATACCTAATTTCCTACCAGTTTCTCAAAAAATCGACCAAATCACAATTTCAGCAGAATTAAGCTCAGAAGCACCAGGTGTTAATAATGTTTGGCCATCCGATATTTATTTTCATTTAAATGATACATGTCTTGGTATGTGGACTAGCCCTGGAGATTTTGGTGATGTAAAAGGTATATTTACACCGGATTGGTGGTACCCAAATTGGAATCAATATGGATTATTAAAACTTATAGTTATAAACCACTCTGGAACCTTTATTGATGGTTTACAAATATCAGATGTTTCCTTAAAAGACTTAAATTTAGATTATAAAAGTACCATTAAGTTTAAATTTAGTATCCCTGAAGATACCAAGCACGTTGGTGGATTAACTATTTTTGGCCGTAACTTTGGTAATTATAATCAAGACATTAAAGTTCGAATTCATTATAGTCCTCTTGATGAGGCTAACAATAACTAATAGTCATAAAAAGGCGCCTCAGCAAATTTGTGAGACGCCTTTTTCATTTTCTTACTTCGTTTACTATTCAATTGCATTTATATTACTTCCCCATACATGAAACCCTTGTTCAGACAATGCTGTAAAAGTCATAACATTCTTTTTCCCTTGCTCATCCCATTGAATGTTTACCAGACCATTATAAACTTCCTTATCAATCATAATCTCTATTGTTCTACCATCTTCTTTTAAATCCCACGATCCACTTACCGAACCATTAATGGTGTTATCGTCATTTAATTGAATTAATTGAGACTCGATTACCTTTGCATTTATACTGTTTCCGTGATTTATATATTTATAGATACCTACTACATCTTCTTTTTTGTAATTTCCTATGGTCTCACCCACATAGCGATAAGGTGAAATTAAAGGCCATCCATCTTCATTAAAGTACATTTGATGCACTCTAACCTCATGAGCATCTCCTTTTAACTCAAATCTTGTATGAAAAATTAAAAAGTACTTACCAGTTTCTTCATCATAATAGGCAGAATTATGTCCAGGAGATACATAGCCACTACGTATCTTCATCGTTTCGCCTTCCACCCAGGAAAAACGAAATCCACCCATTAATTTTACACCATATTTAAATATGGATTTATCACTAAAGAAGGTACCTCTTGCTCCCTTTACATTTATCATATCAACATCATTTGCATCATAAAATGGCCCGTCAGGATTTTTGGACCTTACTACTCTGATATTATAACCTCCATCAAAAGCTAGGCCACCATAGGATAGAAACATATAATAATACATCGTGTCTGGATTATATAAGACATATGCACCTTCTATTCGAACATGATTACCACCTAGTATTTTCTTTCCATACCCACTTTCCAAAGGAAAACCTGTGTAAGGATCCATTTCTAAGACATATATTCCTCCAGAATAGGATCCATACATCATAAATAATCTACCTTCTGTATCATAATAAAGACAAGGATCTATGGCATTTGGATGAACATTCGCATTATAAAGATCACCATTTTCACTTGGCATATCCGAGCTCATACCAGATTTTAATATTATTCCTAAATCCTTATATGGTCCTTCAACGTTATCCGATACCGCTATACCAAGACTTGCAAGAGGCTTACTCCCTTCACATGTACAATAATACATATAATACCTTCCATCCTTTAATTTTATTACATCAGGAGCCCAGAAAGTATTCGTCTCTGCCCATAAAAAGGCTTCTTTCATTTCTTCCCTTGGATTATTTATAATCGGATTATTCTTATTAACACCAGAGCCAATCATTGTCCAATTCATTAAATCTTCTGTTTTAGCAGCAGCTAAATGAGAACCAAATACATAGTAAGTTCCATCCACATTGATTACAGAGGGATCATGAACTGAGGCATTTACAAATGGATACATAACAGGATTATCCGCAACTAGTTTTATATCATCACCTATGGTAATTCCATCAATAATTAGTTCACTCTTAACCTCCTCTTCCTCTTCTTTAGAATCTGTTGCTACTTCCTTTTCATTTGAAGTATTCGATTCATCTAAATTATCGTTTTCCACTTCCATTGTAACTGTTGTATCTTCTTTCTCTAAATCACTCTTATTGCTACACCCAAAAGTAACAAGAGCAGCGGTTAGTATAACTATGTATCCCCATTTTCTCATATCATACCTCCTCTATAAAGTTAACTCTAATTTCTTTGATATTCAAATATAGGCATTCCACTTTCAGACCACTTTACTTCTAACATCATCGTATGACGATTTGGATCGTATAAGGAATCCCCTACGATTTCATCATATTGTCTTGCATGAAATATCATTATGTCTTTCGTGTCATCTTCTGATTTCGTAAAACTATTATGGCCAGGACCATAAATACCTTTTTCTTTATCTGTAGTTAAAACTGGATATCTTAACTTGGTCCACGATTGTGGGTCAAGTAAATCATCTGAATCCTTTGCATACATAAGCCCAACACAGTAGCAAGCACCAGTCGCACTTGCTGAGAATGCCATGAAAATCCTATCCTCATGTTTTAAGATACTTGGACCTTCATCCACCCAATAAATCACTCTTTCCCAATCATAATCTGGTGTAGTTAGTAATACTTGAACTGTTTTTAATTTATATGCTGATTCCATTTCTGCAATATAGAGATTCGATATCATTTTACCAACACCAACTTTTTCTGCCCATATATAGTAATATCTACCTTTGTTTTCTAAAATCGTTGCATCCAATGAAAAGGAGCGGAATGAAAACTCATCCTCATCTGCACATTGCATCATTCCAAGTTCTTCCCAGATACCTGTTAGTGGATCCTTATCTTTACAGCAAAGTACATATGGACGAATCCTCCATCCATCCTCCTGTCTTCCTGCTGCAAAATAAATATACCAAGCACCAAAAAGATAGTGAATTTCCGGTGCCCAGATA
>JAFAEB010000273.1 GCA_023424235.1 Bacillota bacterium | reverse complement strand
CTTTTAAACTCTGCTCTAATATACGTTTTGCCCTTGGTGTAAATCCATCCACTTCAGGAGCTTCCTGTGTTGTATTTGGTGCAATAAGTTGATTCACAAGTTCTACTACTTTATCAACATCCACACCATTTTTTTCTAATACCTTTGATGCCACACCATCTGCTTGTAGTAATCCGATTAATAAATGCTCTGTTCCAACATAGTTGTGTGACAATTTATATGCTATCTCTTGCGCATAGTTTATGGCTTTTCTTGCGCTTTCTGTATATTTTTCGTTCATAGTAACCTCCTAACCCTAAGTAAATCATTTTTATATTTATACTTTGTATCTTAGCTTTTCATACATTTATTCTATTAACGTAATTAATATTACTATTTCATAGAAACTAGATTTATGTTACAGATGTATTTAATTATCTTGAAACAAATCCTTACATCTAATTCTATCTAACATTATTTATATTAATTCAGCTCTACATTTGGTAATTTAGATTTAATATATTCTGCTCTAAACTTATCTCTTAATATACTTCCTGTATTCTTATCTAATCTACATGTTAAATTTCCTGGTTGTATTTCCATCATTAATTCATGAATATTACAATTCGTCTCTAATTTGATTAGCCCCATATCAACACCTAGTTTTAATTGTGATAGTAAAGTCATTGCATCATTTGAGGTTAATTGTGTAGCGTAACGTAAGATACCATAGGAACGATGAACTTTATCTTGTAATTCGTCATAGCTATTAATCAACATATATTCACGTTGACGACGCTCTTGTCTCATTACTTGTTCTACAATCCGATTTAACCCTTCCATAATGTCTTTTTCTGTACTTCCTAAGGTTTTTTGATTGGATATTTGATATAAAGAACCTAAGCTTTTCGATGCCTCACCATAAGTACCTCTTAAAGCAATACCATATTGACCTAGCTCCTCTGCTAATTTTGCTATTTTGCCGGATACTGTTAGTGCAGGTAGAAATACCATATAAGAAGCTCTAAGTCCTGTTCCTACATTGGTTGGACAAGAAGTCAAATACCCATACTTCTCATGAAATGCAACTTCTAATAATTCATCAATTACATAGTCCACACCTATAGCGGTCTGGAATGCTTCTTCCATATTCATACCACCTGTGATGGATTGTACTCTTAGATGATCTTCCTCATTAATCATAATACTAATCTTTTCATCTTCAGATAATATTAAACCAGTATTTTGCTGCTTCTCTACTAATAGTGGACTAATAATATGCCTTTCCACCATGGCTGCTTTATCTGTATCAGATAGCACATTTACATTACAATTATAAAATTTAATATGAGTGTATTCTGCTAATTTATCCGTAACTCCTTTTACTTCTTTAATTAATTCCAAAGCTTCCTTATCACTTAATTTCACAGAGAAAGGATATTTTTTTAAGTTACGTGCAAGACGAATTCTACTAGAAATCACAACATCACTATCACTGCCAGATTCCTTATACCACTTAGGCATTATTCATCTCCTCCTTCTTTAATACACGTATTCGATCGCGTATCCTAGCTGCTTCTTCATACTCTTCTTTTTCAATTGCATCTTGTAATCTTATATTTAGTTTCTCTATTTCTGATAATTCATTTACTAATTTTTCAGTATTACTACGATATCCTTTTGGTTTCTTGCCTGTATGAATATTGGACCCTTGTATACTTGTTATGCTCTTATCCAATGCCTTTGAAAAGCTATCATAACATTCACTACATCCAAATCTTCCAATTTTTAAAAATTCTTGATAGGTTAAACCACATCTAGCACAGGATGGTTCTTTATAACTATGTTTTGCTTCATTATTATCATTATTGTAATAATTGCCTAGTATAGTGGAAAGTAAACTTCCAAGTGTTAGATCTTGGTTCATAAATGAATTACCAATTTGAAATGATGTATATTCTGTTGCACAATCTTCGCATAAATGTTGTTCTGTCTTTTCCCCATTTACGATCTCTGTATAATATACCTTAGCTTCATTTTTCTTACACTTATCACATAACAATAGCAACAACCTCCTTCTAAGTCTTATTTGGTTTTATTATCCTTTGACTCAAACTCATTAAATATCTGTTCTACTAAATCGTGTACCTCAGAACATGAAATATTCTTACATACTGCTTTGGCTAAAATAACTCTCATATCTGCTAGTAACTCTTCCATCGCCTTTATTTTATCACAATTAACAGATATAACCGCACCTTTTCTTCTATCTAGCCTTACGTAACCTTCCTGCTTTAAAATAGTATATGCCTTATTAACCGTATGCATGTTGATTCCAATATTTTCAGCAAGTTCTCTTACAGAAGGTAGATTATCACCTTCTCTTATATCTGAATTAGCGATTCCGAATATAATTTGATTACGTAATTGTATATAGATAGCTTCATCACTGTTAAAGTCTATCCTCACAATCAAATGCTCCACCTCCTATAGACTTATACTTGTTATATTCATACTATAACAACTATAGCTACTTGTCAAGT
>JAFAEB010000238.1 GCA_023424235.1 Bacillota bacterium | reverse complement strand
ATTCTTGCAACAGGCCTTGATGTGATACAAAAATATGCTGGTGCAGATGCGAAAAAGCCAAAACTGAATAAACTTAATTCGCCAGAGTGGAAAAATACGAAAACCCGTGTTAAAAGTGCTGTTAAAGAAATTGCTAAAGAATTGGTTGAGCTCTATGCCATGCGACAAGCGAGGGAGGGCTATGAGTTTAGTCCGGATACTGTTTGGCAAAAGGAATTTGAAGAAATGTTTCCTTATGAGGAGACAGAAGATCAATTAAGAGCTATTTTAGATACCAAAAAAGACATGGAAAGCAAGCGTATTATGGACCGCTTAATATGTGGTGATGTAGGTTATGGTAAGACAGAAATCGCCATTCGTGCTGCCTTTAAAGCCGTAGCCGACGGAAAACAAGTGGTTTACCTAGTACCAACTACTATCTTAGCACAGCAACATTACAATACTTTTGTTCAACGTATGATGGATTTTCCTGTTAGCATTGATATGCTATCTAGGTTTAAAACTCCTGCTCAACAAAAAAGTGTTCTTGAAAGGTTAAAAAAAGGAAGTCTTGATATTTTAATTGGTACCCATAGAGTTTTATCAAAAGATATTCAATACAAAAATTTAGGTTTATTAATTATAGATGAAGAGCAACGTTTTGGTGTTGCTCATAAAGAAAAGATTAAGCAAATTAAGGGCGATGTGGATGTATTAACCTTAACAGCTACACCAATACCTAGAACCCTTCATATGAGCTTAATTGGTATCAGAGATATGAGTGTGCTTACGGAACCTCCAGTAGACCGTCTTCCAATTCAGACCTATGTACTAGAGCATAATGATGAAATTATTAGAGAAGCGATTCATAGAGAACTATCCAGGGATGGACAGGTTTATTATGTATATAACCGAGTGAATGGTATCGATGAAGTCGCAAATAAAATTGCGAAATTAGTGCCTGAAGCGAATGTTTCCTTTGCCCATGGACAAATGAGTGAACGAGAATTAGAACGTATTATGTTTGATTTTATTAATGGAGAAATTGATGTTTTAGTATCCACGACCATAATTGAAACTGGTCTTGATATATCTAATGTAAATACCATGATTATTGATGATGCAGACCGTCTAGGCCTATCTCAGTTATATCAACTTCGTGGTAGAGTAGGTAGATCAAACCGTACGTCCTATGCTTTTTTAATGTATAAAAGAGATAAGATGCTTAAGGAAGTGGCTGAGAAAAGATTACAAGCCATTAAAGAATTCACGGAGCTTGGTTCTGGTTTTAAAATTGCTATGCGTGATTTAGAAATTCGTGGTGCGGGTAATCTTTTAGGTGCACAACAAAGCGGCCATATGGAAGCGGTAGGCTATGACTTATATTGCAAGATGTTAAATGAAGCAGTGAAGCAATTAAAAGGAGATTATGTGGAAGAGGATAGCTTTGATGTATCGGTTGATATGGATATTGATGCATTTATCCCAGCTACCTATATAAAAAGTGAATTTCAAAAACTGGATGTTTATAAGAGAATTGCTGAAATTGAGAATGAAGAAGAGTTTCTTGATATGCAAGAGGAATTACTTGACAGGTTTGGGGATCTACCTGCTTCTGTTAACAATTTACTTAATATAGCTTATCTGAAATCTATGTGTAAGCGTGTATATGTAACATCTTTTATATATCGAAATGATGAAATTAAAATGGTGATGTATCATAAAGGTAAAATTAATGTTGAGAAGATACCAGACCTTATTAAAAAGTATGAAGCAAATTTAAAACTTGTACCAGAAGCGAATCCATACTTTTTATATTCATTAAAAAAGAATACTACAGTTTCAAAATTTGATACCATTGGTTTGTTTGAACATGTAAAAGTTTTATTAAATGACTTAAAAATGTTGTTAGATGAAGGAAAATAATTTATAATAGAGAAATGTATGTTAAGTTTCGATGGAAAAATAGTAAATGCCATTAAAACAAATACACAGTAGAAATTAATTGGAGGTTACAATGAAAAAGGGAAGTAAGAAAACAATTTATTTAGTTTTGTTAATGGCATTGGTTTTATCTATAGGTGCTTGTTCAAAAAAGGATGACAAAAAAGAAGAAGGAACACCAACGGAATCAGTTACAGATAACAATGGTAACACAGGAGAGCTAGTTGTGGATGACTCTACCTATGGTAAAACAGTTGTTACAGTTGGAGACGTAAAAGTACCATATAATGAAGCTATGATTTATTTTAATATCATTAAATCTCAATATGAATCCTATTTTGGTGGTGAGATTTGGGACTATGATATGGGTGGACAAACATTTGGTGATATGGCAAAGCAAGAAATCATGAATATGATTACACAAACTAAAATTATTACTGCAAAAGCAGGTGAATATAATGTTGTATTAACAGATGAAGAAGAAAATGCAATTAAAGAAAATGCAAACAGTCTATTAAGCAATGTAACAGAAGATGAAAAAGCACTATATGGCTTTAATAAAGATGTTATTGAAGGATTTTACCGTGATAATAAGCTTTATGAAAGAATCTTTGAAGCAGCTACTATGGATGTCGATACAGTTGTAACAGACGAAGAAGCAAAACAAGTAACCGTACAACACCTTTTAGTTAAGACAGTTACTACAGATGAGAACGGTAAAAACACTCCATTTACAGAAGAAGAAAAACAAAAAGCTTATGATAAAGCAACTGAATTATATGAAAAAGCAAAAACAGCAGAGGACTTTAAAACATTTGCGGAAGCAAACACAGAAGATTCTGGTGTTGAATATACCTTTGGTAAGGGTGAGATGGTACCTGAATTTGAAGCATCCGCTTTTAGCTTAAAACCAGGTGAACTTAGTGAAATTGTTGAAACAAGCTATGGTTATCATATTCTTTATTGCGTAAGTGATTTTAATGAAGATGCAACGTTAGAGAAAAAGGAATTAATTATTGAAGAAAGACAAAATGCTTCCTTCCAAACTCTATATGAAGCATGGGCTGCTGATAGTAAAATTGAAATCAATGAAGAAGTATGGTCTACAATTAAATTAACTTCTCCTACACCAACAGAAGGTGCAACTACAGACGGAGCAACTACAGACGGTGCAACTACAGACGGTGCAGCTACAGATGCTACAAGTACAGATGCTACTGGTGGAACTAAATAATTAGTTATATAAAACATGAATATAAATTGCCCTGTATCAAGGAAGGAATTGTAATAGCTTTCTTCCATAATACAGGGCATTATTTTATTCTATATAACTATATGTTACATATTTTATGTTACATATAATATAAGTTATCAGATGGATATACAGGATCACAGGTTACATCAATACCTAAGTCACGAAGTAACTGTTCGCTATTTTTATTTAGCATAATAGTGGCATGAGCTTGTACACCTTTTAATTCTTGAAGTTTATCATAAGCTAATTGTGCCGTTGGATTGGTTACAGCACTAATACTTAAGGCAATTAAGATTTCATTGGCATTTAGTGCGGTAATTCGATTGTTTAGTGTGTTTTGCTTTAAATTCTGTATGGTATTTAAAATAAGTGGAGAAAGTAAGTAAATTTCATCGCCAATACCTGCTAAATGTTTAATTGCATTTAATATAGCAGCAGCACAACAATCCATAAGTGGTGAACCTTTGCCTGTTATTATCGTTTTATCATGTAGCTCAAATGCTATAACAGAGGAGATTTCATTATCAGGTAAATCTTTTTTAAGATTAGCCATGTATTCTCTTGCTGGCATAACAGGAGCTCTATCTTCTTGTTTTAATGAAACTTCTTCCATTATCACTTTCATTCGGTTTAGACATTCTTCATCTACAAGACCTTTTTTAAAGTCACATAAGGTAGCAAAGTATCTGCGAATTATTTCTTGTTTGCTGGCATTTGATACCACACTGTCATCAATAATTCCAAAACCAACGCGATTTACACCCATATCAGTAGGAGATTGATAGATGGATTCCTTGCCTGTAATTTTCTCAATAATACGTTTAATAACAGGGAACATTTCTAAATCTCTATTATAGTTGATTGCTACTTCATTATACCTTTCGAAGTGGAAGGAGTCTATCATGTTGACATCTTTTAGATCAACGGTAGCTGCTTCATAAGCTATATTTAATGGATGTTTTAGAGGTACATTCCATACTGGAAAGGTCTCGAATTTTGAATATCCTGCTAATTTTCCTTGTTTATATTCATGGTATAATTGATTTAGGCAAGTTGCTAATTTTCCACTACCAGGACCTGGTGCAGTAACTACAACGATGGGTTTTGTTGTCTCAATGTATGGATTCATACCATATCCATTTTCGCTAACAATGGCATCCACATCAGCTGGATATCCACTTATGGATACATGGGTATACACTTTGATATTTCTTCTCTCTAACTTCTTCATAAACATGGTAGTAGAAGGTTGTCCAGAATATCTAGTAATTACAACACTATTGACTAAAAGACCGTAGGAGCGTAAGTCGTCAATTAGGCGGAATACATCCATATCATAGGTAATTCCATAATCACCTCTGACTTTATTTCGTTCGATGTCACCTGCATACACACAAATAATTATTTCAGCATCGTCCTTTAATTTATGAAGAAGCTTAATTTTTGCATCTTCATCGAATCCTGGTAATACACGCTTCGCATGCTTATCTCCTATTAATTTACCGCCGAATTCAAGATATAACTTATCATAATTATTAACACGCTCTAAAATATATTTAGATTGTTCTTCAATATATTTTTTTGGATCAAATCCAGTCTTCATAACCTATTAACCTCTTTCCATTGATTTAACTAACCTAGAATTTACTCCGTAGTAAATAGACTAGACATGAATATGTAATTTGCTTTAACATTCACATAATTCCTTTAAGTATAGCATAACCAATATTTAAATGAAAGACTGTTCTTAGGAAATTTTAATGCAATTTTAAAGAAACTGTCATCTAAAATAAATTGACAAAGGTAAATTTTGGAGTTAATCTATGAAGGAATAATTAACTAATCTTAATAGGAGGAGTTCGTATGATAGAAATTAATAATCTAACGAAAGTTTACAAGCTTTCAAAAAGGCAGATGGCTAAGATGAGGGTAAAGCATAATATAAAAGAAGCAGCTAAAAACATAAGTCTAGTTGCAAGGGAAGGCGAAATCTATGGATTATTAGGTCCTAATGGAGCCGGTAAAACCACAACTCTTAGATGTGTTGCTACTCTTTTAAGACCGACAGAAGGTGTGGTTACGGTATGTGGATATGATACCATTAATGAGCCAGAAAAGGTAAGGGAGTCCATTGCTTTTCTTACCAATGAAATTAAGTTAGATCCACATTTCACAGCGAAATATATGTTTCATTTCTTTGGTAAGCTACATGGCATGGAGGATGAGGTAATTGAAGAGAGAAGAAAACATCTATTCTCATACTTTGGAATTACTGAATTTCAAGATAAAAAGATTGAGGAGCTATCTACAGGTATGAAGCAAAAAGCTTCTATCGCTGTAAGCTTAGTACATGATCCAAAAGTAATTATCTTTGATGAGCCAACCAATGGTTTAGATGTTGTTACTGCTAGAAGTGTTACGGATTACTTAAAAGTATTAAAAAATCAAGGTAAAGTTGTTATTGTATCTACTCATATTATGTCAGAAGCTGAAAAGCTATGTGACCGTATTGGTATTATTATTAATGGTCAAAAAGTGCTTGATGGTACACTTCGTGATATTTTAGATGAAACGAACACCAGTGATTTAGAAGATGCATTTTTTGTACTATACAAAGAACATAATAAGGAGGTTATCTAATATGCGTGGAACGACTGAAATCATCAAAAAAGAGTTAACGAGAGTATTTTCCGATCGAAAATTAATTATTAGCCTGTTTATTCTTCCAGCTGTACTTATTGTAGGAATCTATTATTTTATTGGACAAATGCAAACTACAATGATGAATGATATTAATGAGCATAAGAGCATTGTTTATCTTATGAATGCTCCAGAAGACATTAAGGATATTATTAATGCAAGCGGATATTATGGCGATATTAATTATATTGATAAAAATACGGATGTTACAGAAATTAAGGATGGAATTCTACATGGTAGTGTAGATTTACTTGTAGAGTTTGAAGATGGCTTTTTAGATAAAATAAATAATAGCAGTGAGGTTATTGTTCCAGAGATTAAAACATATTATAACAATTCAGAAGATTATTCCTCTGTTGCAAGAGATAACTTCGTAAATAACGTACTAGGAACATATAAGCAAGAATTATTAGTAGATAGATTTGGAGATATTAATATTATATCGATCTTTGATGTAGATAGAGACCCATCTACTTCTATTATTGTTGATAATGATAAAGCGAGTGGAAAAGCATTTGGTATGTTACTTCCATACTTTTTAACCTTTATGTTATTCCAAGGTGCTATGAGTCTTGGTATTGATGCGATTACAGGTGAAAAAGAAAGAGGTACTATGGCAAGTATGTTACTAACACCTCTTAAGAGAAAAGAAATTGTAATGGGTAAAATAATATCTATTGCAATACTTTCTTGTTTATCAGCGCTTGTGTATGCAGTTTCTATGATTGTATCTTTACCAGTCTTATTTAATGGTGTAATGGGTGATAGCAGTGGTATGGTGGTTAGCTTTACACCAACTCAAATATTAATGTTACTTCTTATTATCCTAACCTTAGTATATTTATATGTATCGATTGTAACCTTAACCTCTGTTCTTGCAAAGACAGCAAAAGAAGCAGGTACCTATTTATCTCCAATCTATATTATTGTATTAGTAGCAGGTATGATTACTATGTTTACAAGTAATAGTGATCCGACACTAAGCATGTATGCAATTCCGGTATATGGTAGCGCTATAAGTATCCAAGGAATCCTATCCGGAGATCTTACCTTACTTCAATTTGCTTTAACTATAGCTGGATCTATCGGATTCTCAGCCATATTAACAGCAATAATTACGAAAGCATTTAACAGTGAAAAGGTAATGTTTAATGCTTAAATTAAAGGTTGCACTACTATAAAATATTCTATATAATGTGTTTAAAGCTTATGAAAAATACCAATTAAGAGGGATAATCATGAATGTAATTAGCTTATCAAATCAAACATTAGTGACCGCAGGTTTTATTTTGATACCCATTATACTTTTTATTTCACATATTTTTCTATCCCTTAGTGGTAAGATTAAATATGGTGTGATTGTACCAGCTATTTGGCTATTGTTAAGTGGGTTTATCATTTTTAATGTGAATACTTACTATGTTGAAATGATTATCTTTTGCTTAGGTATTGAGCTAATACTACTTCTCATGTTTTACCTTTGTAGGTTTTTAAAGCAAAAAATCCGTTTTAGGTAAACAGGAAAAGTACTTAGGAGGAACAAATATGTTAAATGAATTTAAAAAATTTGCCCTTCGCGGTAATATGATTGATTTAGCTGTAGGTGTAATTATAGGTGGAGCATTTAATGCGATTGTTACATCCTTAGTGAATGATATTATAATGCCAATTCTTAGTATATTTACTGGGAAATTAGATTTTACTAATTTATTTATTGCATTAGATGGAAATAAATATAGTACCATTGAAAAAGCGAAGGAAGCAGGAGTAGCTACCATTAATTATGGTGCTTTTATTACTGGTGTATTAAACTTTTTAATTATGGCATTTGTTGTTTTTATTATCGTAAGACAAATCAATCGATTAAAAGACAAAACATCACCAAAAGTGGAAGCAGTTAAAACTACGAAGAAATGCCCACATTGTATGTCTGAAATTAATATAAGCGCAAGCAAATGCCCATATTGTACATCTAGCTTAGAAGTAGAATAAGGATTTGTAAGTCTATTAAAAGCATGAGTATAGGATAATACCATGCTTTTTTTATCTTATTGGAAAGCTAAAAATTACCTATAAGATAAAAATAAATAGCCATTTGGAAGACTCTTCTTCGTCTAAATATTATAAAAATATTGGGAGTTATATCTTGAATAATAATAGTCATAATAATGTAAATAATATGAATCAGAATCATAATAAGTCGAAAGTAATAAAGCAAAATACAAGAATGAATCAAACTGTGAATATGAAACAAAATACAAGAATGGATCAAACTGTAAATAAGAAGCAAAATTATAGAATGGATTTAATGTACGATGGTAGTGAATTTAATGGCTGGCAAAGACTTACAAATGAAAATAAAAAGAAATCGATTCAAAGCTGCCTAGAAGAAGTCTTATCTTCCTACTTAAATGAAGATATTAAGCTTATAGGTTCAGGAAGAACAGATAAAGGTGTACATGCTCTTAATCAAGTAGCCAATTTTTATTGTAAATCTCTTAAGGATACAAGTAAGCTAAAGGATGATATGAATCAATTATTGCCTACTGGTCTTGTAATAACAAATTTGCAAGAAGTAAATGATAAATTTCATGCAAGATTTGATGTGAAATCAAAAACCTATGAGTATAGAATTCAAAATAATGAAGTTCCCTCTGTATTTTTAAATAAATATACCTATGAAGTGAATAATAGCCTTAATTTAGAAAAAATGAGAGAAGGAGCTAGTTATTTAATTGGCACTCATGACTTTTCTAGTTTCGCTACAAAAAGAGAGGATGTTAAGTCATCGATTCGAACCATTTATAACATTGATATAACTCAATTTAAAAACAACAATTTTGGTAGAACGATTAATGAAATTCGTGTTAAAATTACTGGAAATGGTTTTCTGTATAATATGGTTCGTATTATCGTCGGTACTCTTTTAGAAATAGGGGAAGGAAAACGAAATCCAAAGGATATTATTAAGCTACTAGAGAACAAAGAAAGAAGCCAAGCTGGGCCAACCATCTATGGGAATGGATTATTCCTAGTTAAAGTTGATTATGAATGACTTATAAAAATTTATCTATTTTGAGAAGAATAGGTATAAATTTCTCCAATTGACAAACAATAATAACCATAAGTACTACATTATGAATATTATGCAAAATGGAGGAATAAATTATGAAAGCAACTGGAATCGTTAGAAGAATAGATGACTTGGGACGTGTTGTTGTTCCAAAAGAAATTCGCCGCACATTGAGAATTCGAGAAGGGGACCCATTAGAAATTTTTACGGATAGAGAAGGAGAAATTATTCTAAAAAAATATTCTCCTATAGGTGAACTTGGAACCTTTGCCAAGCAATATGCGGATTCATTGGCTCAGACCACTGGACATATTATAGTGATATCTGATAAAGATCAATTTGTAGCAGCAGCAGGTAGTATGAAGAGAGAATTATTGTCCAAACCAATAACACCTGAATTAGAAGAGGTTATTAATGAAAGAGAAAGTATTATGGCAGCAAAGGATGATAAAAACTTTGTTAAGATAACTTCCGAGGATGACAATGATTTTACTTACCAAGTTATATGGCCAATTATTGCAGAAGGTGATGCAATTGGATCTGTAATTTTGTTAACAAAAGAAGCAAAAGCTAAGTTTGGAGATGTTGAGAATAAATTAGCTAGTACTGCAGCTTATTTTTTAGGAAGACAAATGGAACAATAAAAAACTTAAATATTAATGGTCCCAAAAAAATTGTAGCTTGATTTTTTTGGGACAACTTTAATTTATTTACCTTATGATAACAATAAATTACTAAAATACGAAAGTTGGGATATTTATGAATACACAATATACATTTGACGATTTTATGAATATTATTAGGACATTAAGAAGTCCGAATGGTTGCCCTTGGGACAAAGAGCAAACTCACGAAAGTCTTAAAAGCTGTACCATAGAAGAGACTTATGAAGTTATTGATGCAATTGATAATAAAGACTATAAAAATTTATGTGAAGAACTTGGAGATATGTTATTGCAAGTTGCTTTACATACAGCCATAGCTGAAGACAATAAAGAGTTTACCATTGAAGATGTAATAAAGAGAGTATCAGATAAAATGATTCTAAGACACCCTCATGTCTTTTCTGATACTAAAGTAAACAACTCTAGTGATGTGCTAACGAATTGGGATGAAATTAAGAAAAAAGAGAAGAAACTAGAAAATCCCCATGAGTCATTATTATTGGTACCAAAAGCCCTTCCTGCTCTAATTCGAGCATAAAAAGTTCAAAAGGAAGCAGCAAAATATGGTATGAACGTTTCTAGTTTTGAAGAGGCTATAAAACAGGTTGAGGAGAGCTTAGAAAACCTTACTAACACTGCTCAAAATGGGTCAAATGAAGAACTTAATGATAATTTTGGTGACATATTGTTCTGGATTGTGAATTTATCGAGGTTTTTACAACTAAATGCAGAAAATTCCTTGACAAATGCCACTAATAAGTTTATAAATAGATTTGTAAGTATTGAACAACTTGCAAGGTTAGAAGGCAAGGGTTTAAGCGATTTGTCCGTTGATGAGCTAAGTGCTCTTTGGGGACGTGTGAAATAATCAAATGATTATTATAATCAATATAACAATTACTTTAGAGGAGGAGTTTATCCATGAACAAAGCAGAATTAGTTGCAGCAATTGCAGAAAAAACAGAACTTTCCAAGAAAGATTCCGAAAAGGCATTAAAAGCATTTATCGATGTAGTTACAGAAGAATTAACAAAAGGTGAAAAAGTTCAATTAGTAGGTTTCGGTACATTCGAAGTTTCCGAAAGACCAGAAAGAACTGGTAGAAATCCTCAAACAAAAGAGGCTATCACTATTGCAGCATCTAAAGCTCCAAAGTTCAAAGCAGGAAAAGCTTTAAAGGACGTTATTAACGCATAGTTAGATTGGAACAAGCTGTTATAAAAGTCGAATTATAAAAATTTGATTTTTATGACAGCTTTTTTCAAATATGAACCGATAAAGCTGCAGTAGTTCTCTTAATAAAGCTTGTTTGAGTAAACTTCTAATGAATAAAATAGATTCTTTAGTAAGCTAAGAAAGAGGTTTATATGAGATTAGATAAGTATTTAAAAGTTTCTAGATTAATAAAACGTAGAACCATAGCCAATGAAGCGTGTGATGCTGGCCGTGTACTTATTAATGGCAAACCAGCAAAGGCATCAACTAGTGTGAAAGTAGATGATGTGATTGAAATTGGCTTTGGTAGTAAAACTGTTAAAGTACAAGTTATAGACGTTCAAGAAACCACAAGAAAAGATGATGCTAAGGAATTATATAAATATTTATAATTTCTTTGTTAAAAAACAATGATTTAGACATGAAATAGGTTGTCTCCTAATATACTAAAGTAGTATTAAGTATATTAGGAGGCTTTTTTTATGGAAGATAAACAACAAACGGTCACAAAAAATCATAAGGTTAATTTAAATTTAAGAAGTCAAGCAACGATTACAGGTGTAAAAGATGTTCTATCATTTGATGCAGGAGAAGTCCTTCTTGAAACAGAACTTGGAATATTAATGTTAAGAGGAAGTGAATTACATGTAAACCGATTAACATTAGAAAAAGGAGAAGTAGATGTAGATGGAAAAATAGATAGTTTAACCTATTCAGATACGAATACCTATACGAAATCAGGTGAGACCTTATTAAGTAGACTCTTTAAATAATACTGGGGGATAGTTTATGAACCAAGATATTGTAATTGAACTTAACTTCTTCCTAACCTCTATCTTATGGGGAGTTATATTACTGGTTATATATGATGTTATTCGTATCCTAAGAAGAGTAATAAGCCATAATAGCTTCTTTATTTTTCTCGAAGATATTATATATTGGGTAACTTCTAGCATCCTTATCTTTCGAATGATGTATAAACAGAATAATGGTATTATAAGAGGCTTTGCCATATTAGCAATCCTCCTAGGGATGCTTATGTATCATGGTTCGGTAAGCGATTTTATTGTGAATACCATATCAGGAGCCATCAATGGGGTTCTACATTTGATTATAAAGGTAATCACTACGGTAGTTGGTATTATCCTTATGCCTTTTAAATTAATTTTTAAGGGCTTACGAAAAATCTTTACTTTCTTTTTAGGAAAAACAAAAAAACTCCGGATGCATTTATTAAAATTATTGAAAAAATTGAGAAAATCTAGTAAAATGAAAGGGAACGAGAAAAAGAAAATTGAGAATTCTGAAAATACATAATGCATGAGGGAAAAGGCAAGGAAAAGGGAGACATGCGGATAGGAGTTTTGGTTTGAGAAAGAAAAGAAGAAAGGTTAAAAGGACAGGCCTTGGTTTAGTAGCTATTATGGTTCTTCTTATTTGTGGTGTGGTGACTTACAAAAGACAGGAATTAAATAAAGAAAGTGTTAAGGCCGAATTAAAAATTGAAGAACTAAATAAGGCTATCCTAGCACAAGAAGAAAAATCCAAAGAAATCAAAGATTTAAAGGCATATGTTCAAACCTATAAGTTTTATGAAGAAATGGCAAGGGAAAAATTAGGCCTTGTCTATGAAGATGAAATTATTTTTAAATCAGAAGACAAATAAAATTAAAACAAGTTATTGACAAGAGTGATAAAAGCAGTTATAATTGACTTCGTCACTTTGGCGAAGTAGCTCAGTTGGCTAGAGCACACGGTTCATACCCGTGGTGTCGGCGGTTCAAATCCGTCCTTCGCTATTTAGCATGTTATCTAGAGATAACATGCTTTTTTTTTATTTCATAGAAAAATTCCTATGAAATAAAACATTTTGTATGATTATAATTAAAGCTACTTTCTGACAAAGTTTTGATCGTAGAATTACATAAGAGTTATATTCTACGGATTTCTATGAAGCTAATCTATGTTCTTAATATACATTATCATAACGCTTTCTTATAGAGCTTAATCCTCTATTTATCATGGGTTATTCAGTAGTATCGCAACTTTTAATCGAGTACTCTTTGAAAGGTTTTGTAGGAAACCCTCACATTCTTATACCATACTTTATTAATATCATAAAAAGCATAAGCTCCATCCAATCGCTTTTATTATGCAAAAGCAATATTTCTTGTCAAAAACTTTTAATAAAAACCATCGTGTTTTTGACAAATGTTTCAAATTCTTAATTTTATAATACAAGTCTAATGTATCGAAGAAGATATCATCTAGTAGAGGAGGACAAAATTAAGAATGAAAGAAATAAGCATAAGAAAAGTACTTGTAAATGTGATGGGAATCATTATGGCTAGAGCTATATTTGGAAATATGGGTTTAGTAGGGATTAGTTTTTTTAACGCAGTATATATGGAGGGCCGTGGTAGATTTTTAATGTTAATTATGGTATTTCTTGGATTTTTAACTAAACTACCACTTGTGGATAGCCTAAAATATCTAATGGCTATGTTAGTTGTATCTATTATAGGTTCATTAATTGAACATAATAATAAAAAGATAACGGTTATTACCTTTGGATTGTTATCCAGTCTTGTGGTAATGGTTTTTAATGTTACCGATGGTTTACTGAGTGTAAGCAATCCTTACTTTTACTTGGTTGCAGTATTAGAAGGAGTTGCAATCTTTGCATTATCCATTATATTTCATAAGGGAATAGAACCCTTTATACATGGGATGAAGGGACAAGCTCTAAATAATGAACAAGTGATTAGTTTATTTGTTATATTAGCATTCTTTATATATGGTGTTCCATCGTTTGAACAGTATGGTATATCACTACACAGTACTATTGCTTATTTTCTGGTTATATTTATGGGATATAAATATGGTGCTGGATATGGGGCATTATCTGGTGCAGCAAGTGGTGTTATATTAGCATTACAAAGTGGGCATATTAATGAAATTGGATTAATGTGTATGTTAGGAATTATATCGGGAACCTTTCGTGAATTTGGACGTTTGTTTACTTTATTAATCTATAGTGCAGGTGCAATAATTCTGGGGGAATTATTTAAGAATAATCAAGTAGATATTATGAATCTTTTGGCACTTACTTCAAGTGGTTTCTTATTTATTCTTTTACCTAAGAGCATTATAAGTAAAGAAGAACCACTAGTAGTAGAAGAAAATGAAGAAATTTTTGTAAGACAAACCATTCAAAATGTAGCGAGGAGTAAATTAAGAGATTTTTCTGAATCATTTTTAAATCTATCTCAAACATTTAATTCTATATCAGATAAAAAATCCTCCTTGACAAAACAGGATAAAAGTGAAATATTTAATGAGTTATCAGAACAATTATGCAAAACTTGTTCTAATTGTAATCTTTGTTGGAAAAGCTATTACTATGACACGTTCCAAGGTGCCACTAAGATATTAGAGATTGTAGAACAGAACGGAACCATAAGCTTAAATGAGGTTCCAGAAAGTTTTGCTAATCGCTGTATTAGTCTTGATTACTATATTGGAGAAGCTAAAAGAATTGTTGAGATTGCAAAAGTTAACTTGTTCTGGCATAATCGAATGGCAGAGAGTAGAGAAGTTATTGCTGGCCAACTTAGTGAAGTGGCTAATATTATCGATGATTTTTCTCTAGATCTTTATAAAACAGTTAAGATATCGGAAGCCAAAAAGCGAGATATGATTTATAAGCTCCGTGCAAATCATATGATAGTTAGTAAGATTGCTATCTTTGAAAAGAGAAATGATAAACAAGAAATCTTTCTTACATTACGAATGGAGAAGGGAAAATGTATCACAACAAAGGAAGCTGCCCTATTATTAAGTGATATAGTCGGGAAGAGATTAAGACCAGGAGATAGTTGCAAAAATGTTATTTCAAGAGATTTTGAAACCTTTATCTTTGTTGAAGATACCAATTATAAGGTGCTTACTGCTATGGCCCGTTTAACAAAAGAAGAAGGTCATGTATCTGGCGATAATTATTCCTTTATCTATCCAACACCTGGTACCGTTGTTATGACCTTATCTGACGGCATGGGAACTGGTAGCAAAGCATGCAAAGAAAGTGAATCAGTTGTAGAATTATTAGAACGGTTTATTGAAGCTGGATTTAAAAAAGAATCTGCTATAAAATTAATTAATTCAATTTTAGTATTAAAGTCAGAAGAGCAAACCTTTTCAACAATCGATATGAGTGTTATAAATTTATATAATGGATTATGTGATTTTATAAAAGTAGGAGCATCTAGTACTTTTATAAAAAGTAAGAGTGGAGTTGAAGTGATCAACTCTACATCACTTCCAGCAGGCATTATTGATGATATGGAATATGAAACCATATCAAGGTGGCTTCATGATGGGGATTTTGTTGTAATGGTTACGGATGGAGTAGTCGATTGTATTAAAGGAGAAGAAAAAGAGTTATACTTATGTGAGTATATCGATTCTCTAGACTTTAAAAATTCCAAGGATATAGCCAATCATATCCTAAATCATGCATTAGAATTAAATGATGGCATTCCAAAAGATGATATGACGGTACTTGTATCAGGATTTTGGAAGAAGTAGGGATAGACCTTGATATTTTAAATTATACTTGGTAAAATGGTGTAATAATTAAAGACATTATAAATGCAGGAGAACATCATGCTAGATAAAATACAGAGCTACATAAGGGATAATAATATGATAAATGAGGGAGACAGGATAGTTATAGGCGTATCTGGCGGCGCCGATTCTGTCTGCCTTTTCCATGTCCTTATGGAGTTAATACCTATCTATCGAATATCTCTTTATGTGGTTCATATTAATCATGGTATACGTTTAGAAGGTGCGGATAAAGACGAAGAATTCGTAAAAAATTTGTGTCATAAAAATAATATTCCAATTCATAGTGTGAAAGTTAATGTAAGCTCCATTGCAAAAGAATTAGGTCTATCGGTAGAAGAAGCAGGTAGAATGGTTCGCTACCAGGAATTTTATAAGGTCTATAATGAAAATAAGTGTAATAAAATAGCAATTGCGCATAATAAGAATGATAATGCAGAGACTATTTTATTTCATATGTTTCGTGGAACAGGTCTAAAAGGATTATCAGGAATCCCACCTGTAAGAAATGAAATAATTAGGCCACTACTTAATGTTGAACGAGATGAAATCGAGAGTTATTTAAGTCAAAAAGATGAAAAATTTTGTATTGACGATTCAAATTATACCGATGATTATAGTCGTAACATAATTCGTAACCATATCTTAAAACTTGCAAGAGATAATATTAATGGTAAAGCCATTGAGAATATCTATCGTGCAGGAAATCATATTCGAGAAGTAAATGATTATTTAGAAAAAAAGATTGAGGATACATTTTCTTATGTGGTAACATACAATAAGGAGTATAATCAATATATCATACCAAGCAAAACATTTCAAAATGAAGAGAAGGTTATAAAAAGAGGGATCATAAGAAAAATATTTTATTTACTTAGTAATGGACTTAAGGATATCGACTTTTTACACATTGAGCTCGTACTATCTTTATTTGAAAAAGATGTGGGGAAAAGTATTGATTTGCCATATAATTTAATGGCTATTAAGGATTATGACAATGTGGTCATTACCCTAAGGGATGATTTTCTTAAACGGAATGACCAGAAAGAAATAAAATCTTTTGAAATTAAGGTGCAAGATTTTAATAGGGAATATCGATTGCCATATACAAATCAAGTATTAAAATTTAGACTTATAAATTATAAAAAAAATATGATAATTCCTCAAAATGGGTATACGAAATGGTTTGACTATGATAAAATAAAAAATACTGTTTTAATACGTACAAGATTAAAAGGTGACTATATAGAGTTTGATGCAACTGCTAGTAAGAAAAAGATAAAATCGTTATTTATTGATGATAAAGTTCCAAAAGAAAAAAGGGATTACTTACCGCTAATTGCAGATGGTTCACATATTATGTGGGTTGTAGGTGGGCGTATAAGTGAAGGTTATAAAATTAGTGGGGATACTAAGTTAATACTTGAGATAAGTTTAGATGGAGGAAATTAAGATGCAAGACAAATTTGAAGACAGACTTAAGGTTTTATTATCCAAAGAAGAGGTGGATCAAAAAATCCGCCAGCTAGGTGAACAAATAAGTAAGGATTATGAAGGTAAAGAGCTTCACCTTATTTGTGTATTAAAAGGTGGCGTATTTATAACTTGTGAATTATCTAAAAACATATCCGTACCTTTATCCATAGACTTTATGGCAGTATCTAGTTATGGTGATGATTTCGTAAGTTCTGGCAGAGTAAAAATTGTGAAGGATCTAGATGAAGCAATTGAAGGAAAAGATGTATTAATTGTTGAAGATATTATTGACTCTGGTAATACATTAAGATACTTAGTTGATTTATTAAATAGCAGAAAAGCAAACAGTATTAAGATATGTACCCTACTTGATAAACCAGAGCGAAGAGTAACCGATGTTCAAGTTGATTATGTAGGATTTGTTATTCCAGATAAATTTGTAATTGGTTATGGTTTAGATTACATGCAAAAATATAGAAATTTACCATATATTGGTGTAATAGAGTAAAAGGAGAGGAGGCTGTTTAGTGAGAAGACAATTAAAGGGGTATGGTTTTTATGTCATAATCCTAGGTATTATATTAATGGCAATGCTTTTTCAAGATAATTACAATGGTACTGGTTCAAAAAGTTACAATGTATCTAACTTTTTAGTAGATATAGAGTCTGGTAAAGTAAAAGGTGTGGATGTATATCCAAACGAAGAAACGCCAACTGGTGAGGTAATTGTTACATTAGAAGATGGGTCAAAAGAACAATTTTATGCTCCAAATACGGAGAAAATTGAAGAGATATCATTGTCTCATGAAGGAGTCGTTTATAATTACAACAAGATTCAAAAGCCAAGTTTATTTTTAACAAACGTAGTACCTTATTTAATTATATTGATCGTTATTATTGTATTATTCTCATTTTTATCGAATCAAGCTGCAGGTGGTGGTGGCGGCAATAGTAAAGTAATGAACTTTGGTAAAAGCCGAGCGAAGATGACTACTGACGAAAATAAAAAGACCACATTTAAGAATGTTGCAGGACTTGATGAAGAAAAAGAAGAATTAAGAGAAATCGTAGATTTTCTTAAAACTCCTAAAAAGTATACCCAAGTAGGTGCAAGAATTCCAAAAGGTGTTTTATTAGAAGGACCTCCTGGAACAGGTAAAACCTTACTTGCCAAAGCAGTAGCTGGTGAAGCAGGAGTACCTTTCTTTAGTATTTCAGGTTCAGACTTCGTAGAAATGTTTGTTGGTGTTGGTGCATCTAGGGTAAGAGATTTATTTGAAGACGCGAAAAAGAATTCCCCATGTATCGTGTTCATCGATGAGATCGATGCTGTAGCAAGACGAAGAGGAACTGGTATGGGTGGTGGCCACGATGAAAGAGAGCAAACCCTAAATCAATTGCTTGTTGAAATGGATGGTTTTGGTGCCAATGAAGGAATTATCGTTATGGCAGCAACCAACCGTGTTGATATTTTAGATCCAGCTATCCTTCGTCCAGGTCGTTTTGATAGAAAAGTATTAGTTGGACGCCCTGATGTTAAAGGTAGAGAAGAAATTCTACAAGTTCATGCCAAAGGAAAACCACTTGGTGAAGACGTTAACTTAAAACGTATTGCACAAACAACGGCTGGTTTTACTGGTGCTGATCTTGAAAACTTATTAAATGAAGCTGCAATTAGTGCAGCAAAAGACAATCGCTCTTATATTGTACACGAAGATATTAATAAATCCTTTATTAAGGTTGGTATTGGTACAGAAAAGAAGAGTCGTGTTATATCTGAAAAAGAAAAAAGAATTACCGCATATCATGAGGCGGGTCATGCAATCTTATTCCATGTTCTTCCGGATGTAGGTCCTGTTTACACAGTTTCTATCATTCCAACTGGTAATGGTGCGGCTGGTTATACGATGCCTCTTCCTGAAAGAGATGAGATGTTTAATACCAAAGGTAAAATGAAGCAGGACATTATTGTAACACTTGGTGGTAGAGCAGCAGAAGAATTAATCTTTGATGATATTACTACTGGTGCTTCAGGAGATATCAAGATGGCAACAAAAACTGCCAAAGCAATGATTACAAAATACGGTTTCTCAAGCCAAGTTGGTATGGTTAATTATGATAGCGAAGATGATGAAGTATTTATTGGTAGAGACCTTGCTCATACAAGAAGCTTTAGTGAAAGTGTTGCTAAGACAATTGACTGTGAAGTAAAAACATTGATTGATGAAAGCTATACAGAAGCAAAACGTATCTTAACCGAAAATATGGATGTACTTCATAGTTGTGCAGATTTATTAATTCAAAAAGAAAGAATCTCAAGAGAAGAATTTGAAGCTTTATTTGAAAATAGAACAGATACGATATAATTTATTGAATTTTAGTATATTTACAAGAACAAAAAAAAATTGAGAAAATGATTATTTTTATAAAAGATAGAGAGATGGTACTTGTGGCCTTAGATTATAGAATGAAAAATCCAACAAAAAAATATATAGATTATAGTAATGTTTGTGCAGACTTTTGTATAACATGGTGATATACTATTAATCGTAAACCCCAATACATTATATAGTTTTTGCTACACCCCATAAGTAACAAAAATACCTTCTCCCAAAAGAGGACAGCGCCCGAAATGCTGTCCTCTTTTGCTATGTTTATAGAACTACAACGATGATATGTGTGTCAAAAGCCTAATAAGATTTATGGGAATGGCGATTTTCACAAAAGCGAAAAGACTCCTGCTTCGATTTCAACGCGAAAGATGTTCTAATTTCTTTCATCCTTTGCGCTAAGCATCTCAAATGACAGATAACTCGCTTCGCTCAAACAGTTCTGTCATTTGAGATAACACAAATTATGAAAGAAAAAGAACATCTAACGCATTTCAATAGGTGCATTCGTTCTTTTGCTTTGTGAAAATCACCAATCTAATAGTTTAATGGCTTTTGACCCCCAATCATTCGCAATATGGCTATAAAGTAATGATTATATAAAAGATAATAATGAAATGATTAAGTGATAGGTGTAATTTTACTTGATTAAGGTTGTTCTAACTTTTAATAACTAAGAATTATGATATGAAATTAAGTATTATAATAAATTAAATAAAAATTTAATAAAAAATTAAATAAAAAAATTTAAAAAAGTACTTGAAATCAACTTATAAACATGGTATAATCAATCCTTGTCAGAAAGTATAAATTTTAAATAATTTATATGAAAATGCCGGCGTGGCGGAACTGGCAGACGCACAGGACTTAAAATCCTGCGGGCCTAATCGCCCGTACCGGTTCGATTCCGGTCGCCGGCATTCTTTTAGACAATTTAATAGAAATTCGCGGGTGTAGTTCAATGGTAGAACACTAGCCTTCCAAGCTAGATACGTGGGTTCGATTCCCATCACCCGCTTTATTCATGCCCAAAATTATATTTTAAAGTGTTTTTGCGTATACTATAGAGTAATAACCAAATGGTAGATTATTATTTAATATATAGTAATCGTTTCTTATTATGGAAAGGATATAGTATGCTAAAAATGTATAATGATACCCTAAAATACATCTTGCTATTTTTCATAGGTGGTTATGCATATTGTGGTATTGAGATATTATTTCGTGGTTATTCTCATATCTCTATGTTAATAGCAGGAGGAATCTGTTTTCTTCTAATCGGTTTATTAAATGAATCATTTCCCAAAAGAATATCTCTTATTAGTCAAATGGTCATATCCTCACTTATCGTAACGATTGTTGAACTTATCGTTGGAATTATCGTAAATCTTTGGTTAGACTTAAATGTCTGGAATTATTCGAATTTACCTTATAATTTTTTAGGCCAAATCTGCTTGTTATATACGAATATATGGTTTTTATTATCCTTACCTGGGATTTTATTGGATGATTACTTAAAGTACTATCTATTAGGTGAAAAAAAGCCAGTTTATAAAATTTTTTAGTGATAAATGAAATCAAGCCTTCCGCCTTTTGGGAGGCTTGGCTTTTTTTATATATTATGTTACAATCAAAATATGAAATAAGAGAATCATTCCTAATTTCATACCTTTTTATGAAGGATTAGAGTAAGTAGAAAAGAGGTTCATATGAAAGTAGTATTAGCTGCATTAAATGCTAAATATATCCACTCTAATTTAGCGATTCGTTGCCTTAGGGCTTATGCAAATAAATATAAAGAAAACATTCTATTAAAAGAATTTACCATTAATCATTATAGCGATGATATCCTTAGTGAGTTGTATAAAGAAAAGCCTGATATGATAGGATTTTCAACATATATCTGGAATTTATCCATGGTAAAAGAGTTAGGTATTGAACTTAAAAAAGTATTACCAAATACTAAGATTTGGCTTGGAGGCCCAGAAGTTTCCTATGATGGAAGAGAGTTTCTTTTGGAAAACCATTACGTGGATGGTATTATGGTAGGGGAAGGTGAGGAAACCTTTAAGGAAGTACTAGATTATTACCATAATGAAATATCCGACCTAAAACAAGTAAACGGAATTATATATAGACAAACTGCCCGTAAGGATTATCAACCAGCCTTATCCTTACATTCAGTAGCTACTTCTAATGCAGAGGAAGAGGAGGCAATTATTGAGACCCGTGTTAGAATGCCTCTTAATCTTAGTAATATCCCTTTTTGCTATGACGATATGAGTGAGATGGAAAATAAAATTATTTATTATGAATCTAGCAGGGGATGTCCGTATTCTTGTAGCTATTGTCTATCATCCATTGATAAAAAGGTACGCTTTCGTGATACAGAGCTAGTTAAAAGGGAATTAGATGTATTTTTAAAACACAAGGTACCACAGGTTAAATTTGTTGATAGGACTTTTAATTGTAATCGTAATCATACCCTAGCTATTTGGAAGCATATTATGGAGAATGATAATAGAGTTACCAACTTTCATTTTGAAATCTCGGCAGATATCCTAAATGATGAAGAAATTAAGGTTCTTAACTCTATGAGACCAGGTTTAGTTCAATTAGAGATTGGTGTTCAATCCACTAATGATGAAACGATAGACGCAATTAGTCGCAGTATGAGTTTTAATAAACTAAAAGGTATTGTAGGACGAATTCATGAAGGAGAGAATGTTCATATCCACCTAGATTTGATTGCGGGACTTCCTTTTGAATCTTATGAAATATTTAAGCAGTCCTTTAATGAGGTATATAAATTAAAACCAGATCAATTCCAATTAGGTTTTTTGAAGGTTTTAAAAGGTTCAAAAATGTTTATGGATAGTGCTGAATATAATATAGTATATAAAAGTCAACCGCCTTATGAAGTACTTTACACAAAGTGGCTATCCTATGATGATGTTCTAAGTCTAAAGGGTCTGGAAAATATGGTGGAGGTCTACTATAATAGTGGACAATTTATAACTGCATGCACCTATATGGAACACTTTTTTAAGACACCATTTGAACTTTATGAGGCACTGGCCAATTACTACGAAAGTAACCACTTAAACGGTTTAAATCACAGTCGTTTAAAGAGATTCGAAATTCTTATAGACTTTTTAAGTAAGGAAAATGAAAAAGGCTTAAATATCGATATAAAGAGTTTTAAGTCCATCTTAGTGCATGATATGTATTTAAGAGAACGACTAAAGAGTAGGCCTTCCTTTGCTAGTGATATAGAGCCATATAAAAAATTGTACAAGGACTTCTATTATGAAGATAAATTATACGATTATTTGGGTGTTGAACCAACTGCTTACACGGTGAATGAATTAAGGTCAAGTACTCATATAGAGCATTTCGATCTGAATGTTGTAAAAACCGCGGAAACTGGAGTCATAGTGAAAGAGGACCAATTTATCTTATATGATTATTTAAATCGTAACCCACTAAATTATGAAGCAAGGTATCAGGTTATCAAGCTGTAGAGTATTATCTCTAATTAGAAAGAGGTTATTTTGAAAAAGAGAAGAATTACGAAAGCAGAAAGAGAAAGAGTTGAGGCCATATTACAGTTACTCGATGAGTACTATACGAAGGAAATTACATGTTTTTTAAATCATGAAACTCCATGGCAATTGCTAATTGCCACTATGCTTAGTGCTCAATGTACCGATGAGAGAGTGAATATGGTTACGAAAGATTTATTTAAGAAATACAAAAGTTTAGAAGATTTTGCAAATGCAGACTTAAAAGAGTTAGAAAAAGATATACATTCCACGGGCTTTTATCACAATAAAGCGAAGAATATCATCTCATGCGCCAATACCTTAGTAAAAGAATACAATGGTATTGTACCAAGTGAAATTGATGACTTAATTCAATTAGCAGGGGTTGGTAGAAAGACCGCTAATGTGATTCGAGGTAATATCTTTAAGGTACCTAGTATAGTGGTGGATACCCATGTGAAACGAATTTCCAACCGATTAGGATTTACTAAGAATGATGATCCAGAAAAGATAGAATTTGATTTAATGCAAGTAATTCCTGAGGACCATTGGATTTTATATAATATTCAAATAATTACACATGGAAGAAGTATCTGTACTGCTAGAAGTCCAAAATGTGAGGAATGTTTCTTAAACTCCCTATGTAAATGGAAAGGGAAATCAGTATGAGTACAAAAGAATTATATGAACCAATAACCACCTTTGTATGTTTTGATATTGAGACAACTGGACTTAATCCAGAAGAAGATCGTATCATTGAAATTGGTGGAATTAAAGTGAAAGATAAAAAAATAGTAGGGCAATTTAAAGAATTTATAAATCCAGGATTTCCCTTACCAGCTAAAATAATTGATATTACAAATATTACCGATGAAATGTTAGAAGATGCTCCTGGTGAAGAAGAAGTTTTAAAACGTTTTTTGGAATTTGTGGGAGATAATATATTAATAGGACATAATATTCCATTTGACTATAGCTTTATTAAAATAGCTGCCTCAAAACAAAATATACCTTTTGAGCGCTTTGGAATAGATACCTTAGTCCTTAGTAAAAAACTTCATGGGACAGCTTCTAGTAGAAGTCTAGAGAGTATGTGTAAGCTATATAATATTAAGAATGAACATGCTCACCGTGCCTTAGATGATGCTAAGGCAACGGCTATGCTATATGTTCATTTATGTAATGAATTCTTCTATTATCATAAGAAAGAGTTTGCTCCAAAACCTTTAAGTTATAAAGTGAAAAAAAGTAGACTTATTACATCAAAACAAAAAAATTACTTGATCGATTTACTAAAATATCATAATATAGAAAATATACAATCAATTGAAACTTTATCCCAAAGTGAAGCGTCTAAATTAATAGATAATATAATACTAAATAAGGGGAGAATAATATAAGATAAAACTATCATACTAAATAGATAGAGTTTCTTATATCCTTTAATGATTTTATGATAGAATCTTTCATTAAAGTATTTAAATTATTAGCTTTATGAATTAATTCATCAATTTTTTCTATTGAGTTTAATTCTTTATAGATAGTAGCTAATAAGGTATAAACCTTACTAAGGTCACTACCACATTCTATTGCAAATTCTAAGACGATTTTAGATTTGTTAATTTCATTCTGTTGATATAAGTAATCCGCCCATTTATATAAGCTATTTATTAACTGGGTATAATTATTATCACATTGAGTTAAAAAGTTAATATTGGCCACTCCGTATTCTAATTTTAAATCGGTATTACTAATACCGCTTAAATTTAAAATAGAAGAAGTCGATAGAGTTTTAATGGTTTCTTGTATGGATATAAGATTCGTATCAGTAGACTCCATAAAAGGTAATTCATCAAGGGGTATTTTGATATAATTTAAATGAGAGATATCTTTCTTTCTTGTTTCATTGGCAAGATATTCTCGATTCCAAAAGGCGTCTTTCTCCTTTTGAACGTTTTGGTTATGACGTACAGTATCATATTTAATCCAAAGATATAAGACTAGTACAATTCCTAAAACAATAAATAGCATATATTATGTCCTTTCAAAATTTTATTAAAAGAGGTGAAAATTATGTTCAGAAGTAAAAAATCAAGAAAAATAATGTCTACCATTATTATTATCATGTTAGTTTTGTCAATGGTTGTTCCTGTTATACTAAGTGCAATCATCTAATTTATTACATATTATGAATATACATAATATAAGTAAAATTGTCAAACGAACAGATAAGATAATCTTGAAAAATTCATTGGTTATGTTACAATAGTTAGAAAATATAGAAGGAGGAATTTACCTATGGCAAAATTAAGAATTCTATTTGCTACTTTTTTGTTATTTACCATATGTTTGTTCTCTGGTAACTTAGCAGTTCATGTAGAAGCAGCAACAGAAGATGAAGTTATTACCAAGGGTGTTTATATAGATTCTATTCATATTGGCGGAATGACAGTTAAAGAAGCAGAACAAGCAGTTGAGGATTATGTTAATAATCTAAAAAGTAAAGTTATCAAAGTTGATGTGGATGGTAATACGGAAGCAATTACTTTAGGAGACTTAGATTATTCCTATAAACCAAATACTTATATTGAAGATGCTCTTGAAATTGGTAAGTATGGTAATCTAATAAAACGATATAAAGAATTAAAGGATATTGAAGAAGGAAACTTAATTCATCAATTAGAATATACCTTTGATGAAGAAAAAGTGAAAGAATTTGTAGAAAAAACATTAGGTCAGCATGATGTTCCTGCCCAGAATGCTACCATTAAAAGAGAAGGTGGAAAATTCCACTTTACCGATCACAAAAAAGGACGTAAATTATTAGTTCCAGAAACAATTCAAGCTATAAAAGCTTCTATAATGGAAGGCTGGAATCAAGAAGATATTAATTTAGTAGCAACCGTAGTTGATGATGAACCAAAATATACAAGAGAGTTAGTTGAAAAAAGTACAAGTCTTATCGGTTCATTTTCCACAACCTATGCTTCTTCATCAGCTGACAGAGCAGGTAATCTTGCGAATGGAGCTAGACTAATAAATAACACAGTATTATATCCTGGTGATGTTTTTTCAGCATATGAGAAGTTAACTCCATTTACAAAAGCAAATGGCTATTATGAAGCTGGTGCTTATGCCAATGGAATGGTTGTAGATAGTATTGGTGGTGGTGCATGCCAAGTTACTACTACTCTATACAATGCAGTATTATTGGCTGAATTAGAAGTAGTTGAGAGAGCAGCGCACTCTATGACAATTGGCTATGCTGATTTATCAAGAGATGCAGCAATTGCTGGAACATGGAAAGATTTAAAGTTTAAAAATGATCAAGATACTCCAATTCTTATTGAAGTATTTACAAAGGATCGTACCATTACATTCAATATTTACGGATATGAAAATAGAAATACTGCAAATAGAAGAATCGCTTTTGAAACCGTTGTTCTTAACGAAAAAGCACCTGGTCCTGATGTCATTAAAGAGGATCCAACAAAACCTACTACTTACCGTGTAACAACACAATCTGCACACACTGGTTATACAACTGAATTATATAAAATTGTATATGAAAATGGTGTTGAAGTAAGTAGAACAAGGATTAATAAGAGTGTTTATAATCCATCACCTAGATATGTTACAGTAGGTACTATGGAAGTTCCAGAAGAAAAACCAGAAGAAGATATGAAGGAAACTCCGCTAGAGAAACCATTAGAAACACCAGGTAATAATAGTGGAAATGCGGAAGATATTTTAGAGGATCAAAACGAAGAAATCGATGTAAGTAATGATATATAAAAATTCAAATATCTTTAAACGGTAAAGGTTTGATTATTTGAAAAAACTTTTCAAAAATATTTCATGCATTATGTGAAAGAACGGAATATGAGAGTGAGTGCTTTAAATTCATTCTCATATTCTTTCTATATTTAGGCAAAGTAGGAGGCAGTATGGACGTTGGTAAAATTTCAGAATCAGTATTAAAACGATCAATACTAAAACAAATTAGACATAGAAGAAAAGAAGTTTTAGTTGGCCCAGGGGTAGGAGAAGATTGTGGAGTAATAGAGTTAAAAGAAGATGAAGTATTTGTTATCTCTACAGATCCCATCACTGGATGTAAGGAGGACATAGGTACTTTAGCAGTACATATCACTGCCAATGACATCTCTTCTTGCGGAGCTGAGATTATAGGAATTTTAGTTACTATTTTGCTGCCTGAAGGTAGTAAAGAATGGGAACTAAAGAATATAATGAAGGAAATTGAAGTAGTTTGCTGTAACTTAAACATTGAGGTAATAGGCGGGCATACCGAGGTTACGAAGGCTGTTAATCAACCAATCATTACAATTACAGGTGTTGGTAAAATGCCGAAAGACTATATGATTAAAACCAAAGGAATTTATCCAGGGCAAGAGATTGTAATGACCAAATGGGCAGGACTTGAAGGTACTTCAATTATAGCAAGAGAAAAAGAAGAAGAGTTAACCACGAAATATACTAAAGATTTTATACAAGGTGCAATTAAATTTATAGAGCATATATCCGTTGTTAAAGAGGCTATGATTGGACGTAATATGGGGGTAACCTCGATGCATGATGTAACGGAAGGTGGAATCTATGGTGCCTTATGGGAATTGGGGGAAGCCTCTCATGTTGGTCTTGAAATTGACCTTAAGAAAATCCCACTTAGACAAGAAACTGTTGAAATATGTGAGTTTTATAATCTGAATCCTTATCAATTAATATCAAGCGGTGTAATGTTAATGGTAACAGATAAAGCTAATGCCTTAGTTTCAGAATTACAAAAAAATAATATAGCAGCTACTATTATTGGCCGAGTAGTAAAGGGCAATGATAGATTAGTTATAAATGAAGATGAAAAGCGTTTTTTAGCTCCACCAAAAAGTGATGAACTTTACAAGGTTCTATAATTTTATCAAAGAAAGGATGAGGTATTATGCGAGAGAAGATATTACAAGCAATTGATAAAAACTCTAAGTTAACACCACAAGATTTGGCCGCCATGTTAGGAAGTACTACAAGTGAAGTAGAAGAAATTTTAAGAGAGTTAGAACAAGACGCCATTATTTGTGGATATCCTACCTTAATTAATTGGGATAAAACAGATTGTGAAAAGGTAACCGCGTTAATTGAGGTTAAGGTAACACCTCAACGAGGTCAAGGTTTTGATAAAATAGCAGAACGCATCTATAAATTTGATGAAGTGGAATCTGTATATCTAATGTCTGGTGGCTTTGATTTAACGGTTATTATTGAAGGTAAGAGTATGAAGGAAGTAGCTACTTTTGTATCTAGTAAGTTAGCTCCAATGGAAGCAGTTCTTAGCACTGCAACTCATTTTGTACTTAAAAAGTATAAAGAACATGGCCTACCTTTAGTACATGAAAAAAAAGATGAAAGGATGCTGATTACACCTTGAGAAACCCATTATCTAAAACAATAGTAGAAATCAAACCTTCAGGAATTAGAAAATTTTTTGATATTGTTAGTGAAATGAAAGATGCTATATCCTTAGGTGTTGGTGAGCCTGACTTTGATACACCTTGGCACATTCGCGAAGAAGGAATTTATTCCTTAGAAAAAGGTAGAACCTTTTATACCTCCAATGCAGGACTTAAAGAGCTTAAAATTGAAATCTGTAATTATCTAAGACGTAGATATAATCTACATTACAAAGAGAACGAAACCATTGTAACCATTGGTGGAAGTGAAGCCATTGATATTTCTCTTCGTGCAATGCTTGATCCAGGGGATGAAGTACTAGTACCACAGCCAAGTTACGTATCCTACGTTCCATGTGTAACGCTAGCTGGTGGTGAGCCTGTTATAATTGAGCTTAAAAATGAAAATGAGTTTAAATTAACAAAAGAAGAACTTTTAAATGCAATTACAGATAAGACGAAAGTATTGATTCTTCCATTTCCTAATAACCCTACAGGAGCTATTATGGAGTATGATGAATTAGCTGAAATTGCTAAGGTAATCGTTGAAAAAGATATCTTTGTTATCTCTGATGAAATCTATTCGGAACTTACATATGGAAGACATCATGTATCCATTGCAGAACTTCCTGGAATGAAAGAGAGAACAATTGTTATTAATGGATTTTCCAAATCCTATGCAATGACAGGTTGGAGACTGGGTTATGCAGTGGGACCACAAGTAATTATAGAACAAATGGTTAAAATTCATCAATTTGCTATTATGTGTGCACCTACTACAAGTCAGTATGCAGCAATTGAAGCCCTAAGAAATGGGGATCCAGATGTAGAAATGATGCGAGATGCTTATGATAGTCGTAGAAAATTCTTAATTTCAGCCTTCCGTGAGATGGGACTGGAATGTTTTGAGCCTTTTGGAGCCTTCTACGTCTTCCCTTGTATTAAAAGTTTGGGTATGACATCCGAAGAATTTGCAACAAGGTTACTTCAGGAAGAGAAGGTTGCAGTTGTTCCTGGAACTGCCTTTGGTGATTGTGGAGAAGGCTTTTTAAGAATTTCATATGCGTACTCCATAGAAAATCTAAAAATAGCTCTTGAGAGAATGAAGAGATTTGTTGAAAAATATAAGAACGAAATAAATGAAGTAAATTATTAGATTATAGATAAAATAAATTACCGTAAGGCCTATTCTAAGATTAATCATTAAGAGTAAATTCAATAAGAGAAAATTCAAAAAGAATCTATTTAATATGAATGTATTTCCTTTGAATATATCTAGTAAGAATAAACTTGCTTTGATTATAATAAAAGGAATAGGTCTATTAAAATTTTAGGAATGTAGGTTGCTTTGTGCTTTTTGCAAAGTCGCCAGACATAGGAAAGGTTTGTTAAAATGGACAAAATTGTAATGAACATTGTATTGTTTGAGCCTGAGATACCTGCCAATACTGGTAATATTGGACGTACTTGCGTAGCAACAGGAACTAGGCTACATCTTATTGAACCATTAGGCTTTCGATTAGATGAGAAAGAAATTAAACGAGCAGGTCTTGATTATTGGAGTGAACTAGATGTAACTGTATATCCTAATTTTGAGGACTTTCTGGAAAAAAATCCAGATGCTAAAATCTATATGGCAACAACAAAGGCTCTTAATGTATATACGGAAGTGTCTTATGAGCCAAATGCTTATATTATGTTTGGAAAAGAAAGTGCTGGTATTCCAGAAGAAATTTTGCTTCATAATAAAGAAAATGCAATACGTATTCCAATGATAGGTGAAATTAGATCATTAAACCTATCTAACTCTGTATCAATCGTACTATATGAAGCTTTAAGACAAAATAATTTTGAAGGAATGAAACGAACTGGTCAATTACATCGTCATTCTTGGGATGAAAGTATATAGGGCATAAAAAACTCTGTATAAAGTATAGATAGGATGCACACGCAAAGCATTGGAATTAATCACATAAATGCGATGCATAAATATGACACATATATGCGTCGCTTTGCGGCGTGAGAGTCTGCTTTGGCACACTCTTTGTTATACTTGATACAGAGTTAAATTATATCGATTATTCATCTGCTTTTTGTAAGCTAAAAATAAATTCAGTTCCAACCCCTTCCGTGCTAATGACATTAATATTTTCATTATGTGCTGTAATTATTTCTTTGGTTATGGATAAGCCAAGACCAGTTCCTTTTTTATCCTTCCCTCTTGAGCTATCCGACTTATAGAATCTCTCCCAAATCTTCTTTATACTATCTTTTGGAATACCAACACCATAATCTTTTACAGATACAAATACTTTATCACCTTTTTCACTAGTGGATATTTTAATAGTCGAATTGGTGTGACTAAATTTAATTGCATTATCAATTAGATTATAAAGTACTTGTTGGATTTTACCCATATCAGCTTCCACCAGATGTTCTTTTATAGAGAATAAAAGATTTAAGGTGATTTTCTTTTCATTACAGATTCCTTCAAAGCTTTCGGCTGTTTTCTTGATAATGTGGTTAATATCAAAGGTAGTAATATCAAGTAGAGTACCATGATGCTCAAAACTGTTAAGAGTTAAAAGACTTGTGGTTAGCTTATTTAGTCGCTCCGTCTCAAATAATATAATACCAAGATATTTATCCTTCATTTCAAATGGGATCGTACCATCTTGTAAGGCTTCAGCATAGCCTTTTATGGATGTTAGAGGCGAGCGAAAATCGTGGGAGATATTAGCAACAAACTTCTTTTGATAATCATCTAATTTACTTATTTCACTTGCCATAAATTGTAGTGAATTGGCTAAGGTTCCAAATTCGTCTTTTCGCTTAATTTTAAGTGGATAGTTATATTGTCCAGATACATAGCTTAAAACCGCCTTATTCAGCTTATTAAGAGGTCTTATCGTAATAAAGTAAAGATATATAAACACAAGTAGTAAGATGCCTAAAAAGAACAAAAAGCTTAAATTAATGGTATCTATAAAATGCATACTGTCTTCATGTATGGTACTAAGGGGAGTATGGATAACAATATACCCTTGAACCTTGTAATTGTATGTTACTGGATACATGACACTAAGCATTGCCTCGTCTAATACACCTTCTAGAGTAGTGTATTCATTAAAGGTCTTATCTAAGAAATGCTCGTCTATTTCTAGTACATTAATTGGTTTTATCACAGAGCGATTTCCTTTTGTGTCTGATATTACCATACCATTTTTATTAACTAACCAAATTCTTGCATTAAGGATTGCCCCAGTGGTCTTAATTTGGGTTGTTAAGTATGGAAGTGAAATTTCATTTTTATAATAACTAGTTACAAAGTTAGAGGAAATGGAGGTAGCTTCGTTATAAAGAAGGGCCTTCTTTTCATTTATCATCTTATTCTCAATACGATTTAATCCATATGTATTAAGCAAGGTAAACATCGTAACAGCAAGTAGTAAATAAATAAAGATTAGCTTTACATAAAGACGCCTTATCATAGTAATTTCAGAGGAAAACCTCCATCCTCCTTTCTATTTTTTATTTTCAAATTTATATCCGATCCCCCAAACTGTAGCTAAACTCCAAGAAGGATGATCTTTAATTTTTTCTCTTAATCGTTTAATATGAACATCCACAGTTCTTGTATCCCCAATGTATTCGTAGCCCCAAATATGATCCAGTAATTGCTCTCTCGTAAACACTTGGTTTGGATGGGATGCTAGAAAATAAAATAATTCCAGCTCCTTTGGAGGCATTTCAATGTTAGAACCATAATAGGTAACGGAATAATTGGATTGATTTATTATTAAGTCAGGGTAAGCTACATATTCTCCAGTTATTTCAGGAGTAGAAACTTCTACTTCCTTTACAACGGTTGGATGAAATCTTCGAAGCACAGCTTTTACCCTTGCCACTAGCTCCTTGGAATCGAAGGGTTTAATAATATAATCATCTGCACCTAATTCTAATCCTAATACTTTATCAAAAATTTCACCTTTTGCAGA
>JAFAEB010000230.1 GCA_023424235.1 Bacillota bacterium | reverse complement strand
GTTCAAATAAAAGGAGACTAACATTATGATGACATTAGACAAATTTGAGGAAGCAGTTGAAGCAGTCAAGAAAGTAACACTTAGGACAAAATTAATTTATAGTGATTACTTTTCAGATACAACAGGTAATAAAGTATTCTTAAAACCTGAAAATATGCAATTTACAGGAGCTTATAAAGTAAGAGGAGCTTATTATAAAATAAGCACTCTTACAGAAGAAGAAAGAAACAAGGGACTCATAACAGCATCTGCCGGTAACCATGCCCAGGGCGTTGCATATGCTGCTAAAATGTATAACGCAAAAGCTGTCATCGTAATGCCTACAACAACACCACTGATTAAGGTTAATCGAACAAAAGGATACGGTGCTGAAGTTATTTTATATGGAGATGTATATGATGATGCCTGTCAATATGCCATGCAATTAGCAAGTGAACATGGCTATACTTTCATACACCCTTTTGATGATGAAGTTGTATCTACTGGTCAAGGTACCATTGCTATGGAAATATTTAAGGATCTTCCAATCGTAGATATTATCTTAGTACCGATTGGTGGTGGTGGATTAGCAGCAGGTGTATCCACACTAGCTAAACTATTAAACCCAAATGTAAAAGTAATTGGTGTGGAGCCACTTGGTGCTAATTGTATGCAAGAATCCATGAAGGAAGGGAAAGTAAAAACCTTAAAAAATGTAGATACCATTGCAGATGGTACTGCAGTTAAAACACCTGGTTCAAGTATTTTTCCTTATATTCAAAAAAATATCGATGATATAATAACAATTGATGATCATGAACTAATTGTAAGTTTTCTTGATATGATTGAAAATCATAAAATGGTGGTTGAAAATTCAGGTCTACTAACAGTTGCAGCATTAAAACATTTAAATTGTACTGGTAAAAAAGTTGTTTCCATCCTAAGCGGTGGTAATATGGATGTTATTACCGTATCTTCAATTGTTCAACATGGTTTAATCCAAAGAGGCAGAATATTTACTGTTTCAGTATTACTTCCAGATAGGCCAGGTGAGCTAGTAAATGTTGCAAATGTTATTGCTAAGAATCAAGGAAATATTATTCGATTAGATCATAATCAGTTTGTAAGTATTAATCGTAATAGTGCAGTAGAATTAACAATTACAATGGAAGCTTATGGACATGAACATAAAGATACGATAATCGAAGCATTACGAAGTAATGGTTATAACCCACAAATCATTAAACCTAAAAATACATATTTGTAATAGAATCAAATAGGTGTTTGTTTATACAAGTTAAGCAAATCCATATAAATTTATAAGATTTATTAAGTTAGACTATTAAATCTTATAAAAGGGGGGAATGTAAGTTAATTATGCATTTCCACCCTTTATTAAAAAATTCTATATCCATTAAGATTTTGAAATAGTAATTTACATATATAACCATACGTGTTATAATATATTTACTTAATCTTAATCTAGATTATCAAATTTGTCTATTTAACTTCATAAATCAAGTCTATATTTACTTATATCTAGAAGGTAATCTAATTCTATTAAATCTAGCACTTAAACTAACCTATTAAATCCACCACTTAAAATCTTACCCATTAAATTTAATCATCTTAATATTGAAGTCATTAGAAATTATAGCATGAAATTTTAATATTTATTATTTATCCGAATTTAAATCCAACTGTTTAATATATTAATCTCTCTTATCAGTAAATAATTTTCAGTTCTATATTCATAATCTATTTTATTCCATAGCTATATACTTAGTATGATTCTAAATCTATTTTAAACCATAGCTATTTCTATATCCTTTATCAAAATTACTAATATGATTCGACATAACAATTGAATTGTATTAAAAAATAAACCATATGAAATCGTTTGTTTCAAAAGTTCAATAAAATACTCTTATAATCTTTGGATTAAATTAATTATAAAATAATTGAAAGGAGGTTGAAAGAAATTCTTACATCGTTTAAAATTATATATGACTTAAAGTTATTTCATAGTAATAGATTGGAATTGTCTATTAGAAACAAGATTTCGTAGTTAGAGCTCGTACATATAAAAATTCATAAAAGGGGTTATTTAATGTATAGATATAATAGGTATGTCTTTAGGAAAATTAAACTTATATGATAAGTTTATTAATAAGGATAATATTAATTATGTGATATGTATCTTGTCTAATGACAAATAATAATTTAAAGAAGAGCATAAGGTTGAATTAGTTCGAAACATGGGTCATAAAGGTTAAGAGTATTTATATAAATAAGAAATTAAAAGTGTTATAAAGCAATAATGTTAAAAGTAACAATTGATTTTATACCTTTAAGCTAGTATTTTTGAAAAAAGAAACTAAAGTAAAAGTAATTGCAATATTATAGATTTTATATTGACAAATACGAAGTAATACGATATGATATAAAACAAGAACATAAGTTCGTTATAAGAAGGAGAATGAGTATGTCAAAGGAAGATAAATCAAAAGCATTGGAATCTGCATTAGCGCAGATAGAGAAACAATATGGTAAAGGTTCCATTATGAAGCTTGGTGATACAGCTGCACACATGAATATAGAAACAATTCCAACAGGCTCTCTTAGCCTTGATATAGCTTTAGGACTTGGTGGAATACCAAAGGGAAGAATAATAGAAGTATACGGGCCAGAATCAAGTGGTAAAACAACAGTTGCTCTACATATGGTATCTGAAGTGCAAAAACGTGGCGGAATTGCAGGATTTATCGATGCAGAACATGCTCTAGATCCAGTTTATGCGAAGAATATCGGTGTAGATATCGATAATTTATATATATCTCAACCAGATAATGGTGAGCAAGCATTAGAAATTACAGAAACTATGGTTCGTTCTGGAGCAATTGATATTATTATCGTTGACTCCGTAGCAGCTTTGGTTCCTAGAGCCGAAATCGATGGTGACATGGGTGACTCACACGTTGGTCTTCAAGCTAGATTAATGTCTCAAGCACTTAGAAAATTAACTGCAGTTATTTCTAAATCTAATTGTGTAGTAATCTTTATCAACCAATTACGTGAAAAAGTTGGAGTTATGTTTGGTAATCCAGAAACTACTACTGGTGGTAGAGCATTAAAGTTCTATTCCTCTATTCGTTTAGACGTAAGAAGAATTGAATCCTTAAAACAAGGTGGTGATATTGTAGGTAATCGTACTAGAATTAAAGTAGTAAAGAATAAAATCGCACCTCCATTTAAGGAAGCAGAGTTTGATATTATGTTCGGACAAGGTATATCTAGAGAAGGCGATGTTCTAGATCTTGCTGCGAATGAGAATATCATTATTAAGAGTGGTGCTTGGTATGCGTATAATGATTCTAAGATTGGCCAAGGACGTGAGAATGCAAAAACATTTTTAAAAGAAAATCCAGATATTTTTGAAGAAGTAGAAGCTAAAGTACGTGATAAATATAATATTTCTCCTGCTCTTAACAACATTAAAAAGTCTGAGAAATCATTAGAACAAGAATAGATTTTAGTAATAATATCTACCATAGCGGAATGGGATATCCGCTTGATAAGCCATTTTAGATGTAGACTAAGGTAGTCGCATACATTTAAAATGGTTTTTTTCATAATATCATTATTTAGATATGATTATTTATATATAATACTCTAGTTATAATTCTCTTTCTATGATTATTTATCTCATAATTTAGCTATGAATTATAATGATTATCTACTTAATGTTATGCCAAGAAGCAGAATGGAGTATAAAATGACAATAACTAAAATAGAAGAAATTGATAAAGTTAAATATAAAATCTATATCGATGAAGATTTTGCTTTTATTTTATATAAGCAAGATATAAAACGATATGCTCTATATGAAGGCGCAGATTTAAAGGAGTTAGACTATAAGAAACTATTAGAAGAGACAGTATTACGTAGGGGTAAGCAAAAAGCACTAGCCATATTAAAATATATGGATAGAACAGAATTTGAACTTTCAAATAAGTTAAAGCAAAGTGGATATACAGATAATTTAGTAAGTGAGATTATTAAGTATGTTAAGAATTATAATTATATTGATGATAATCGATATGCTAGTACCTATGTACGTTATAAGAAAGAAAGTAAAAGTAAAATGATTATTAAAATGGAGTTAAAGCAAAAGGGTATAGCAAGTGAGATTATTAATCAAGTTATTGAGGAAGAATATAAGGAAGAAGATGATGATTTAGCAATATTAAAAGCGATTGGTAAAAAAACGAGAGACATCAATAATTTAAGTAGGGAGGATAAAGTTAAACTTACTGGGTATTTATATCGAAAAGGATTTACAATTGAACTAATAAAAAAATATATAAATTAGAGTAAAATTTTATGAAAATTTAAGAGAACTTAACCTTTATTTCACTATTCTATGTTGCAACTATACTAAAAATGGGGTATAATATAATTGGCATAAGTTGGGTTTATACATAATGAGAATTGGAGGAAAGAACATGAATGTGACATCCCAGATGTCAGCTAGAGAACTTATATCTAGTTTAGTTGACGATAATAGTTTTGTAGAAGTTGGTGCTATGATAACATTACGTAACACTAATTTTAATTTACAAGAGAACGAAATTCCTGCTGATGGAGTTATAACCGGCTATGGAGTTGTTAATGGTAACCCTGTTTATATTTATTGTCAAGATAGTACAGCAATGAGTGGTACTATTGGAGAAATGCACGCTAAAAAAATTGCACATATTTATGATTTAGCACTTAAGGTTGGAGCACCTGTCATTGGCATTATTGACAGTGCCGGAATGAGATTGCAAGAGGCTACTGATGCGCTACAAGGCTTTGGTGAAATATACCAAAGAAAAGTATTCGCTTCTGGAGTTATACCTCAAATCACAGCCATTTATGGGAACTGTGGAGGTGGTGCTGCAATTTTATCATCCTTAAGTGATTTTACTTTTATGGCTAAAAATTCAGGAAATTTATATGTTAACTCACCGAATGCTTTGATTGGAAATAGTAAAGAAAAGTTAGATACTCGTAAAGCTGACTTTAATGGAAAACATGGTAATGTTGAGTTTATATTTGATGACTTTTCACAAGTCATAGAGAATATAAGAGAATTAATATCGATATTACCTTCTAGTAATGATGATAATCCATCCTTTGAAGAAACAAAGGACGATTTAAATCGTTTAATCTATGGTTTAGAAGATAATGTAAGAGATATAACCTATATAATGAATAACATCTCTGATAACCATAGCTTTATTGAAGTACGTAAAGGCTATGCTAAAGAAATGGTAACAGGATTTATTAAACTGAATGGTATTGCAATAGGTGCTATTGGGAACCGTTTAGAAGTGATAGAGGAAGCAGAAGTAGTAGAAACATTTGATGGTTCATTAACAACAGCAGGTTGTTATAAAGCAGAACGATTTGTAAAGTTTTGTAATGCATTTAATATTCCAATTCTTACATTAACAAATGTTACTGGCTATAAAGCTACTATTGAAGAAGAGAAGAACATAGCGTTGGCAGCTGCAAAATTAACACATGCCTTTATAAATGCTAATGTACCTAAAGTTAATGTTATAGTTGATAAAGCATATGGTAGTGCATATGTTACTATGAATTCAAAACATATTGGTGCTGATATGGTATTCGCTTTTGAGAATACAAGGATTGGTATGATGGAATCACACTTGGCAGCAAAGATTATGTATGAGGATTCGCCAGAACTTATTGAGGATAAAGCAAGAGAATATGAAGAACTTACTCAAAGTGCAATGTCAGCAGCAAAAAGAGGATATGTAGATGCAATAATAGATTCGAAATCAATTCGAAAACACTTAATCTATGCTTATGAAATGCTATATACAAAAAGGGATAGTAGACCAAATAAAAAACATGGAACGATATAGCGAAAGTAAGTAGGAGGATACCATATGACGAATTATTTTAAAGGGCTAATTGGTTCATTCTTATCAAGCAATCCCTTGTTTAGCTTAGAAGAACTAGATACCCAATCTATACTTTTTATAGTATTAATAGCTTTATCATTCATTGTAATCTTAGTCATTATACATCTAATTCGTATGATATCTAGATTAACTAAAATTGTATTAAAAGATGAAAATGATAAGGATGAGTATACGAAGAAGCAAAATTCTCATATGAATCAATATGAGAATGTATATGAAGATATCAACTTAGATGATAAAGAATTAGTTGCTGTTATAACCGCAGCAGTTATGGCGTATTTAGGGGATGAAGCACCAGCAGATGGATTAGTGGTTCGTTCTATTCGCAAAGTAAACAAGAGAAAACATAGTAATAGTTATGGACTATAACGAAAGAGTATTTTAACTTTATTAAGGAGGATTACTAACATGAAACATTATACGATTACTGTAAACGGAGTTGCCTATGAGGTATCAGTAGAAGAAAGTACAGGATCAAATAAGAGTTTTAATCATATACAAGAAAAGTCATTTGTTCAACCAGTTCAAACCATTCAACAAGCATCGAGCCCACAAGCAGCACCACAGCCAGTAGTTACAAATAATGATAGTAAACCATCGAATTCAGTTGCTGGAAACTTAAAAATAGAAGCACCTATGCCAGGAAAGATATTATCTATAAAGTCTACCATTGGTCAAGCAGTAAAGCGCGGAGATGTGGTATTAATTCTTGAAGCTATGAAGATGGAAAATGAAATTGTAGCTACAGAATCCGGTGTTGTAGCAAGTATTAATGTATCCGTTGGAGATATGGTAGAGTCAGGAAGTTTATTAGTTACCTTGAATTAAATATATCAATTTATGAATACATTATGTAAGGAGGTAGCAGTATGTCGGAGCAAATAAAAAAACCTATAAAGATAACAGAGACCATACTTCGTGATGCCCATCAATCACTTATCGCAACTAGATTAACTACAGATAAAATGCTTCCAATTATCGAAAAGATGGATAAGGTAGGTTATCATTCAGTAGAGTGTTGGGGTGGAGCTACTTTTGATGCTTCTCTTCGTTTTCTTAAAGAAGATCCATGGGAGAGACTAAGAAAGTTACGCGATGGTTTTAAAAATACAAAATTGCAAATGTTATTTCGTGGACAAAACATTCTTGGGTATCGTCATTATGCTGACGATGTAGTTGAATATTTTGTTCAAAAATCAATCGCTAATGGGATTGATATCATTCGTATTTTTGATGCATTAAATGATCTAAGAAACCTTGAATGTTCAGTAAATGCAGCTAAAAAAGAAAAGGGTCATGCCCAGATAGCAATATCCTACACTCTTGGAGATTCTTATACCCTTGAGTATTTTATTAATATAGCAAAACAAATTGAAGATATGGGTGCAGATTCTATCTGCATTAAAGATATGGCAGGATTATTAGTACCTTATGAAGCTACTAATTTAGTTTCTGCTCTAAAAGAAAATGTAAAAATACCAATTGATGTCCATACCCATTATACTAGTGGTGTAGCTGCAATGACCTATATGAAGGCAGTAGAGGCTGGTTGTGACATTATTGATACGGCAATGTCCCCATTTGCATTAGGCACAAGTCAACCTGCTACTGAGGTAATGGTGGAAACATTTAAAGGTACTCCATATGATACCGGTTTTGATCAACAGCTTTTAGCTGAAATTGCTGATTATTTTAGACCAATTCGAGATAATGCACTAGAGACAGGCTTATTAAATCCGAAAGTTATGGGGGTTGATATAAAGACTTTGCTATATCAAGTACCTGGAGGAATGTTATCTAATCTTGTATCACAACTTAAAGAACAAAAAGCAGAAGACAAGTATTATGAAGTGCTACAAGAAATTCCAAGAGTTAGAAGAGACTTTGGTGAGCCACCTTTAGTAACACCATCAAGTCAAATAGTCGGGACACAAGCTGTTCTTAATGTTTTAGCTGGTGAAAGATATAAGATGGTGACAAAGGAAACGAAAGCAGTGTTAGCTGGAGAATACGGTAAAACCGTAAAACCATTTAATGAAGAGGTTCAGAAAAAAGTGATTGGGGATGTTACTCCTATAACATGTAGACCTGCAGATTTATTAAAACCAGAGCTAGAAACGATCGAAAAAGAAATGTCTATGTGGAAAGAGCAGGATGAAGATGTTTTATCCTATGCTTTATTCCCACAGGTAGCATTAGAATATTTTAAGTATCGAGAAGCCCAGAAAACTAAGGTTGATATTACTCTTTATGATTCTGCTAGCAAGGCTTATCCGGTATAAGGAAATATAGTTTGATTTTATAATAAGTAATCTTATTAGAGATTTAATATACCTATTTAAAGTACCTTGTATCAACAAGGTACTTTTTAAAATATATTGCATTCCCTTTCATTCCTTGTTAATATAATTAAGAATTATATTTAACAATAGATATATGTACTTTGGAGGATTATAATGGACGTGATTAAACCATATAAAAAGGGAGCGGAATACTCCTATACACTTGGGGCATTTCCTACATTTGAGTTAATAAAAACAAGGCCAGAAATTGTAACAAGTGTTTACGTACACTCTAGTTTTACTGACCGAGAGCATATTATAGCTTTATGTAAAGAACATCGAATCCCAGTAATTGAGAACGACAAATTAATTCATAAATTAAGTGATAAAGAAAATTGCTTTGTAATAGGTGTATTTCATAAATTTGAGACCGTATTAGAAAAGGATAAGCCACATATCGTATTAGTAAATCCAAGTAATATGGGTAATTTAGGTACTATAATACGTACAGCAGTAGGACTAGGTATTTACAATATCGCTTGTATCACTCCTTCTGCTGACTTATTTAATCCCAAAACAATACGTTCCTCTATGGGTGCATTCTTTCGTATGAATTATCAATATTTTGATAGTTTTAATGAATATCGAAGTATATATCAGAAGCATGATGTATTTACTTTTATGTTAAATGGTGAGAATACCTTAGAGATTCAAAATTGTCCTAAGACAGATTTATTTTCCTTAGTATTTGGTAATGAAGCAACTGGTTTAGATGATTCTTTTCTAAATGTAGGAACTAGTATATGTATACCTCAGACGAAGGATGTTGATTCATTAAATATTACCATAGCTGTTGGAATCGGTGCTTTTATCTTTATGCATCAAGGAAAATAAGTAATAGCAATATAATGATAAGCAAACCTATAAAATCGATTGTATCACAAGAGAAGCATGGTTAAAAAATGTATCAAATGATAGATATTGATTAAGAAGTGAACGATTACAGCGAAAGATATTAACACAAGAAAATTCAATAAAGGTTGGTACTTTTATGAAGGAAATGAAGATTCGCATAGCAACGATAGAAGATGCAAGTAGTATTTTAGACATTTATGAGCCCTATATTTTAAATACACCTATAACTTTTGAATATGATAAAGTAGCAATAAAAGAATTTGAAGGTCGAATTGAAAATATTCAAAGTAAATACCCTTACTTGGTGTGTACGATAGAGGATACTATAGTGGGTTATGCATATTGTTCTACTCATCGTGAACGTGCAGGTTTTAAGTGGGATTGTGAATGTAGTGTTTATTTAAAGGAGGAGTATTCTAGAAAAGGAATCGCAAGCAGCCTTTATGAAGCACTCTTTACTATCATGTATACCTTAGGATATTATAATATCTATGCACTTATTTGTGTTCCAAATGATAAAAGCGTAGCACTACATCATAAGTTTGGATTCTATGAAATTGGAACTTATGCTAATACAGCATATAAGTTAGGGGAATGGAGAGATTTACTTGTAATGGTAAAAGTGCTTAGGGAGTTTGTTGTTCCAAAGGCTGCTCCATTATCCATTCATGATTTAGATGAGGAATACATTAATAAAGTATTAGAAGATGTAACAAGAAAATTAAATCATAAATAAATCTTAGGATACTTTGTAATATGAATTAAATGATAATGAGTTTGGAATTAAGTAATATAGTTGAAACCCTAGAGTTAATAATAGAATTAAAGAATATTATGATAAAACTTATAAAAAAATTTAACTTATTTCTTGACAAATGATTTGAAATTGGATATACTACCATCTGTAAAGAAAATTGCTTTACAGGTGGTGAGAAGATGGATGAGATAATGAATGATAAGTTAAAAGAAAAATTAGAATTATCTATTCTCTTTGATTTCTATGGAGAATTACTTAAGGACCACAATAAACGCATATTTGAAGATCATATTCTTAATGATTTATCGTTAAGTGAGATTGCACAGGAATGTGGAATTAGTAGGCAAGGTGTCTATGACATTGTCAAACGATGTAGTAAACAATTAAGAGATTGCGAAGATAAACTTCATTTAGTTCATAAGTTTGAACTTACGAAACAAAAAGTAGGTTACATCAAAACCCTATCCCAATCGATAAAAGAGACTAAGGATGTAAGTGGCCTTGATGAAATTATACAATTATCCGAAACTATATTAAATGATTTATAATCATGATATGAAAATTAGGAGGTTTTGGCATGGCATTTGATAGCCTATCCGAAAAGCTACAGAATGTTTTCAAGAACCTAAGAGGTAAAGGGCGTTTATCTGAAGCGGATGTAGCTACTGCTTTAAAAGAAGTTAAGATGGCATTACTAGAAGCAGATGTTAACTTTAAAGTAGTTAAAAATTTTATTAAATCAGTACAAGATCGTGCAGTAGGGCAAGACGTTATGTCAAGCTTAACTCCAGGCCAAATGGTAATAAAGATTGTAAACGAAGAATTAGTTCGTTTAATGGGTTCTGAAACAACTGAGATTTCATTTAAACCAGGAAATGAGTTAACGATTATATTAATGTGCGGTTTACAAGGTGCAGGTAAGACCACCACAACTGCAAAATTGGCAGGTAAATTTAAATCAAAAGGTAAAAAACCTTTATTAGTTGCTTGTGATATTTATCGTCCTGCAGCTATTGAACAATTACAGATAAATGGTGATAAACAAGGTGTTCCTGTATTTTCTATGGGAGATAAACATAAACCAGTCAATATTGCAAAAGCAGCGATAGAGCATGCACATAAGAATAACTTTAATGTTGTTATTTTAGATACAGCTGGTCGTCTTCATATTGATGAAGATATGATGAACGAATTAATAGAGATTAAATCAAGTGTTGACGTTCATCAAAGTATTTTAGTAGTCGACTCAATGACAGGACAGGATGCTGTAAATGTATCCGAAACTTTTAATAGCAGAATTGGTATTGATGGTGTTATTCTTACTAAATTAGATGGTGATACAAGAGGTGGTGCTGCATTATCCATACGAGCAGTTACCGGAAAACCTATCTTATACGTAGGTATGGGTGAAAAGTTATCTGACTTAGAACAGTTTTACCCTGATAGAATGGCGTCAAGAATTTTAGGTATGGGTGATATCCTAACCTTAATCGACAAAGCGCAAGCAGAAATTGATGAAACAAAAGCCAGAGAGTTGGAGAAGAAATTCAAAAAAGCAGAGTTTGACTTTAATGATTTCTTAGAGCAAATGCAACAAATTAAAAAAATGGGTGGTATTGGCGATATCTTAAAAATGATGCCTGGTATGGGAGGTAATCAATTAAAAGATGTAGATATCGATGAAAATGCACTTTCTGGAGTTGAGGCAATTATCTACTCCATGACAAAGGAAGAGCGTAGAAACCCAGATGTTATTAATCCATCAAGAAAAAAACGTATTGCAAAAGGTGCAGGAGTTGATATAAGTGAAGTAAATAAACTTCTAAAACAGTTTGAACAATCTAGAAAAATGATGAAACAATTTTCTGGTATGATGGGTGGTAAAGGCGGTAAGAGAGGTAAATTTAAATTACCGTTTGGATTCTAATTAATTGTGTGTTATAAACAATAGATTATAACTTTACAATATAGAGACTTAATTTGAGATATCATGTTAAGATTACAATTCTAAGGAGGTGAAAAACATGGCAGTTAAAATTAGATTAAAGAGAATGGGACAAAAAAAGGCTCCTTTCTATAGAATCGTTGTTTCAGATTCCAGATCTCCAAGAGATGGTAATTTCATCGAAGAAATCGGTACTTATGATCCAACTAAAGAACCAAGCGCTTTCAGCATTAACGAAGAAGCTGCAAAAAAATGGATCTCTAACGGTGCTCAACCTACTGAAACAGTTGGTAATTTATTCAAGAAAGCAGGCATTACAAAATAATAAATCGGGAAATCGACGATTTTGTTGCTAAAAACATTTCACATCCATGTGGAG
>JAFAEB010000208.1 GCA_023424235.1 Bacillota bacterium | reverse complement strand
GTCACTACAAAACCTATTATAAAGATAAGAAGATTGACAGCAATAAAATAAAACCAATTGTACAAGGATTACTATTTGCTATTTTATTTTTATCAATCGTTATTCCCTTACTTGCTTCTTCCGATTTGATTTTTGGAAAAGTTATTGAAAATTTATTACCTAATATAATACTACCATATAAAGGATGGTTAAAATATATAATACTTACCTTAGTTGGAGCTACCATGTTCTATGGTTTATTAGTAACAATAGCAGATGAGAAAGAGTATAAGTATAATCATCAAACCCCAAAAGTGCAAGCCATTAGTATGATTACTATGACATGGTTTGTAGCAGCTGTATATGTATTCTATTGTATCATTCAAATTGTGTTTTTATTTGGAGGTAATTTATTTACTCTACCTTCTGATATCACTTATGCCATATATGCAAGACGAGGATTTTTTCAATTAGTTGCAGTAGCTACACTGAATTTAAGTCTAGTATTAATAAATGTGAGTAATGTAAAAGAACATAAATGGCTTGATAAAAGTTTATATATTATATCTGGATGTACTTTTATTATGATTCTTTCTGCTACTTACCGTATGATCTCATATGTTCGTGCATACCATTTGACATTTATTCGAGTTTTAGTATTATGGTTTTTGCTTGTTCTAACAATTTGTATGGCTGGAATGTTATTTTATATAGCTAATAAAACTTTTTACATTTATAAGTTCTTATTTCTTACCTTTATGATAGGCTATATAATCTTTGGATTTATGAGACCAGATTACTTAGTTGCAAAATATAATATTAGTCAAATGGATGTTATAGAAATGAATGATTTAGAATATTTACTTGGATTATCTCTTGATGCCACACCTGCAATTGATGATATTGAAGAAGTACAAGAAAGCGAAGGATATATTGATAATCAAAGAATAAGATATACCAATACAAAAGATCAACTGGACAATTATTATAATGTTATTTTACATTCGAATCAAAAAGGTTTTCGTTATTTCAATCTATCAAGATGGATGGCATATGATTCAGCAAATGAGTATTTTAGGTAGGTACAATCAATATAAAAACCAAGTGTAGTATTCAATGTAAGTAAAATTAGTCTTGTACAAGTAAAAAGAAAAGGAAGAAGTTAAAGTTATCTTTACGTTAACTGCTTCCTTTTCTCTATGTTTCACTTGCTTTTACAATGATATTTTTCACTTCTATTTTATAACGATATCATACTCCCAACTATTTATTCCACCAAAGTCATAGATGCTCGTATATCCTAGCTCTACTAGCTTCTCAGCTGCTTGAGCGCTTCTACGTCCACTGCGGCAATAAACTAAGATTTTTGCATCCTTATCTGTTAAAACAGTTTCAGCAGTTTTAGATATCTCATTCTCAGGAATTAAGATAGCACCTTCAATGTGTCCTGAGTCATATTCCTCTTGCGTTCTAACATCAAGAACAATAATCTCATCATCTCCATCCATCATAGCTTTCGCTTCTTGTGCTGTTAATTTTATATAACTATCGTCTTCAGCAGTTTGATTGTTAGTACTAGTACATCCTGTAAGTGTTGTAATAATTAGAGCTAATGTAAATAATACAAAGCCTTTTATTTTCATGTATAAACCTCCTATTTCGATTAAGGTGTTAAGAGCACCATATATTTGAACCTATTCATAAATAGAATTATATAGGGAAAAATGGTACTTGTAAGTAATTAGGTCACCTTTCTTACGAATTAATATGATTCGAGTGTATTTAAATAAGATTTATCTCTACAATCATACCAGTATTTATATAATGAAGGTTTATGGATAACCTCTTTTGCAAAAACTAGCATGGAAATAAAGGAAGGATTGGGATGAAACTCATATGTTTCAATTATATTATCATCCAGTTCAATTTCTTTTGATGTTATTAATTTGTATTCTTTGAGTGATTCAAGTATTTGCACGGCACGTTCTTTTGTTAATTTAAGTTTTGATTCGATTAGTTTGATGGTAAATGGTTTATTGTTTCTGCTATATAAAAAGATTAAACTGTCCCAAGTGTCTTGTTCACCAATGAACTGAAAGAATTTAACGTAATCTATGTTATTAAGTAATTCACCATATCCATTGTTAGTTTCAGGTATAAGGAAGAAATAAGACTGTTCTTTATTCAGTCCCATTTGCGAATATCCGTTATCAAAGAGCATTTGTGATACACAATCAGAGTCATCTGTTTGCATATCATCAAGTGTGTCAAGGTCAACATGGCCGCCTAAACTCATTTGAATAGCCCATGAACATTTTAGGGCAACTTGGAATCGTTTATTTGCTTTTGCTTCTAGAATGTGATTGGAGAGTAACTCATATATATTGATTCTATCCTTATTTTTGTAACCAAATAAGTAGTCAGTTGTAACTATAAAGTAATCTGCGAGTTTTGGTATTAATTCAATATCTGGAGAACCACCAGCTTCCCATTTAGAAACGGCTTGTGCAGATACGCCTAAGGCATTACCAAGTTCCTCTTGAGTTATATTTTTTAATTTTCTAAGTTCATAAATGACTTTACCTATGCTTTGATACATATATTACCTCCCCTTTTATTATAACTTAGATTATAACACAAATCTTAGTTGATAAAAATAGAGGCTATCTTAAGTTATCTCAACCATGGGTTTATATTACATTAAGGATTTTTAATCAATTAATCAAAAAGTGTAAAAATTACATAAGAATTTAATTTAATAGAGTAGTGAATACTAATAGGGAAACTGCTAACGAAAAATTAATAGGAGTGATATTATGACACAAACAAAAATGAAAAGTACGAAAAATCATAAAAAAGAAGATGGAAAGTTTCATTCGAAACATGTTAAGCATGACCCACAAGCAGAAAGTGCAAGAGCAGTTTTTGGACTAAAAGAAGATCATCGTAGTACAAAAAACAAAAGTGATGTTGAATAATATGATTGAAAAGAGGAAAGGGTGCTATAGCACTTTCCTCTTTTGCTTATAAAGTTACAAGTTTATTATGATTTCATCTCTTAAATTATAATTGTTTAGAAAATAAACTAATTTTTATAAGGATACTAATGTTAATCAAAAATCAGTCGATATATTATCTGGTTGTAAAGATATGTTTAATCTTTACAATACTTTAATAAGGATGGTAATAATGAAAAACATGAGATTAAGGACCAAGATAACGTTGTTCTCCGCATTAATAATGCTATTAGGAATTGGAAGTATGTTGGGGTTGACAACTGGTCAAGTTACGAAGATTTTAAGAGAAAAGGCAGTTTCAACCCTATCAGATGCAGCCAATACAAGAGCACAAATTATTAAAGACTACTTAAAAGATGCAGAAAATATGTTAGCCGATTTTGCAGTGGCAGATTATGCAATTGATTTATTAGAGAATCCCTATGATGAATCAAATCATAAAAAAGCACAAGCTTATACAGAACTATTTGGAAGTCGATTTGAGAACTTAGAAGGTCTTTATATCTCAAATCCAGAAACAGTAATTCTCACACATACGGATCCAGCAACAGTTGGATTGCAAACAAGGAAAGCGAAAGAAGCACAACAAGCGTTATGGGACGCAAGTTATCAAAGTAATGAAGTATATAATGCTGGTATTATTCCTTCACCAGCAACAGGCCAATGGATCGTTTCAATGTATAAAGCAATCTTTAATTCACAGGGTAAAGCAATTGGACATGTTGGTGGAGCGGTATATGCGGAGCAATTATCTAGTTCCTTAGACTCTTTAGTAATAAAAGGGATGGAAAACAGTAAGTATTATCTCTTAAGTACAACAAGTAAAACCTATGTATTTCACCCTGATAAAGAAAAGCTTGGGCAGGAAATTACACAAGCAGGATTTTTAGACATCTTAAATGAGATGCAAAATGCTACAACAAAGGATATGGATATTCTTACATATGTTGATGAAGTAACAGGTGAAGAAATGATATGTGCTTATAAAAATATAGGTTCTTTTGTATTTATTATTAGTAATGACATACGAGAAGTATACCAATCAGCATCTACCATATCTTTATTATTTGGATTTACGAGTATAATAATAATTATTATTACAATTGCTATAATTGGTTTAGTAGTTAACTTAAGTACGAAAGACTTAAGCAAGGTTGAGAAAGCGATTGCAAGGGTAGGTAACCTTGATTTTACTCAAAAAGATGAACTAAAACCCTTCATCGGTAAAAAGGATGAAGTAGGTAAAATTGCACAAGCAGTATATTCAATGAGTGCAATCCTAGCAGATTCAATTAAAAAGTTAAATGATTGTAATGATATTTTAGTTACTGATTCCAACGGCCTAGCAACGATTTCAAATAATCTAATGGATTATGTTACAACAAATTCAGCAACGACGGAAGAGTTAAGTGCTAGTATAGAAACAACGAACAATTCTATAAAGGCAGTAACAAACGAAATTAACCGTATAGCGAAAATTGTTGATGAAATTGGAGAAAGAGTTGAAAGTGGTAATGAAGTATCAATGAATTTGATAGCGAAAGCAAATACCATGAATAATAACTTGAACGAAAATCTAAACATAGGTTTAGAAACCATGAAGCAAACGAAAAAAGATATAAATAGTGCAATGGAAGGTATTGATACAGTTGCAAAAATCAATGAGATGACAAATGAAATATTTAGTATTTCATCTCAAACTAATTTGCTTGCTTTAAATGCTAGTATTGAAGCAGCAAGAGCTGGAGAAGCAGGAAAAGGTTTTGCAGTTGTAGCAAAAGAAATTGGTAAACTTGCGGAACAGTCTCATCTTGCTACAGAGAGAATTCAAGATATTGTTGGAAAAAGCAATGAATCTATTCATATGATTCGAAAATGTTTTGAAGATGTAGTTGGATATATGGAAAAGGATGTAACCACGAATTATATGGAGTTTATAGACCAATCCACTCACTATAGTTCAAACATGCTATTTATTAAAAACATGATTATAGAAATAAAAGAAAATATGCAGGTACTTATAACTTCTTTACAACAAATCACTCATAATGTTGATGAACTTAGTCACGCATCAGAAGATAATTATCAAGGTGTCTTTGATATAATTGATAAAACGGAAAAAACAGTTACAATATCAGAGCGTATTAATATATTATCCTCTACATCGAAGAATACAGTAGATAGCATTGATGAGGTAGTAAGTAAGTTCAAACTATAAGCTTAAATACTAAAGTAAGGTATTAGTAATAGCTACATTCTATTTCAAAACGGAAGGGATAATACATACTCCCTTCCGTTCTAAATTTATTTTACTAAACTTAATAAATAGCCATATCCTTTTGATTCCATCTCATCTTTCGGAATAAATAGTAAAGATGCACTGTTAATACAGTATCTAAGACCTCCGAATTCTTTGGGACCATCAGGAAATACATGACCTAGATGAGCATCCCCGGTTTTACTTCTTACCTCAATTCTTTCCATACCATAAGAGTTATCGGTAATTTCATTTATTAATTCACTACGAATCGGTTTTGAGAAGCTTGGCCATCCGCAGCCAGATTCAAATTTATCACTTGATACAAATAAAGGTTCACCGGTTGTAATATCTACATAAATCCCTGGTTCAAAGTTATTGTAATATTCATTTCGAAAGGCTGGTTCGGTTGCATTATTCTGGGTAACTTCATATTGGGTTTTAGTAAGCGTGTTTTTTAATATATCTTTTGGTTTTTTTATATAGTTTGCTGAATGTAGTTTATTCATTAAAAACCTCCTTCTTATAAATTAAGGTCAGTCACAATTTGCTAGAAATAATAGCTATTATAGTAGAGATTATTTGCTTTTACAACGTAGTATATCCCTAGTGTCTCATGTTAATTAGTAATTGCTTTTACGAAAGTCTTTAAATGTATATCGACCCCTTTGCTTCGTTCCATTTCCATACTGTATTGCTTTAACAGGACAATGGTGAATGCAGGCTAAACACTGGGTACAGTGATTTGACCATTCTGGTTTTCCATTTGTCATTTTAATATTATTAAGTGGACAGACTTTTTCACATAAGTTACAGGAAGTACAACTCATTTCAACAGTAAATGACTTTGTATGATTTGCAGACATACTAAATAAGGGATATATAACATAAGATTTTAAACTTGCTAGGCTTCCTTTTTTAGTATCCCACACCTTCTCTTTATTATTAATGCTATTGCAAATGGAGGGTATTTTATTCATAGCTGCATTTACTTTTTGCTTAGCAATATCCACTGGGTCTAAATCTGCCATGATAATATAATTATTTGGCATAGAAATAGACCATCCACTATTTAGTGGAATGATTTTATGTAATCGCTTTAATGCTAATCCAGCTTCGTCCCCACAAGTACAGATTGCATATCGATAGGAATCATTCTTAAAGGTAAGCTGCTTTATAAAAGAAAGAACAGGTTTTGGTACACCCCAAGCATAAATAGGAAATATCAAACCAATCACATCATCATTGCATGTTAGAATTTCTTTTTTTCCATTCTTCAAGAATTCAGCCATATTAACTGCCTTATCATTTGTTTTTGTGGCAACTTCATGAGCCACCCATTCAGAATTGCCGGTACCAGAAAAATAATATATCATTGTTCTACTCCTTCATAGTAAAATTCATTACTTCATATATATGCTAATCCACTTGCAGTTTTAAAATGATTCATCTTGGGGCTTATTATGTTTTTATTATATCATAATAAGTAAAAAATGGATCATAAATATGCGTTTTATAAGTAATTAATTGATTTATTTGGAAAGAAAATAGTTCAAATCATATATCTTCAAGCAGATTATTGCATATAGACATAGCTTAAATTGAAATAAAATAAGGCTACAAGCATAAAAGTATACTTGTAGCCTTAGACATGAAGTTGAATAATATAATTAACAATATTCTTTATACAAATAAGTTAACATTAGATTCTTCTGCATCACCTAAATAAGTAGCGACACCAGCATAATCGATACCATCAATAAGCTCTTCCTTCTTTATACCCATAACATCCATGGACATGGTACAAGCAACAATTTTAACACCGTTCGCCATTGCTTGCTTCATTAAATCCTCTAAGGAATCCACATTCTTATCCTTCATTACCATTCTCATCATCTTAGTACCCATGCCAGCCATATGCATTTTGGATAGTTTTAATTTCTTGCTTCCTCTTGGCATCATAAATCCAAACATTTTTTCAATTATGGATTTGTTAACAGATATTTTTTCGGATTTTCTTAGTGCATTTAATCCCCAGAAAGTAAAGAACATTGTAACTGGTCTTCCCATAGAAGCAGCACCATTTGCAATAATAAAGGAAGCAAGTACTTTATCAAGATCACCGCTAAATACGATTAAGGTTTTTCCTTGAGGTAATTCACCTACAGTTGCTTTAGTTTCTAGGATTTCTATATCACCTAGACCTTTACGTATAACGACAACATTTTCATTATTGATTCTTTCCTTCTTAATAAAGGTATTACCAGTTCTTCTGCACCAAGTCTCAATATCCTTAGCAAATCCCATGTCCGTTGCAGTTACTTTTAGGAGTTCGCCTTCCTTCATATCGGCTATGGTTTGATTTACCTTCATAATTGGACCAGGGCATTGTAAGCCACAACAATCAAGAACTTTAACTTCTCGTGAAATATCAATATTTTCTCCATTTGATTTTGGAGTATTTCCTGAATGAGTTGATTTTTCTCCTACCATACTATCCTTTGCCATATTCTCCTCCGAATTACTAAAATCATGTTCAAGGTTGTTATCATTTTCTTGATTATTATCGTATTCATGATGCATTGATTTATAAAAAGATAAACCACCAGATAAAATTTTTACATTTTGGTAACCATGTTGCATTAATACCCTAGCAGCATTATAGGAACGTACTCCAATAGAACAATATACAATAATATTACTGTCTTTCTTTAGTTCGGATATTCTACTATGCAATTGACCAAGTGGTATATGATAGGAATCAGGTATGCTACATACCATTCGTTCCATTTCTTCTGTGACATCTAAAATTGTATGATTTTTCATTAAATCATCACTTCCTAGAATCTCATCTAGTTCATTCCATTCAATAAAGGAAGCAAAGCCATTTATTACATTTTCAGCAACAAAACCTAGCATATTAACTGGATCTTTTGCAGAGGAAAATGGTGGCGCATATGCAAGCTCTAATTCTGCTAGATCATATATGCTTCCGCCAAGTTTTATGGTTGTAGCTATGGTATCCATTCGTTTGTCTACGCTGTCTTGACCAATGATTTGCCCACCAAGTATTAAACCACTAAAATCAAAAATAAGCTTTAACATAAGTGGGGTAGCACCTGGATAGTAACCTGCATGGGACTTTTGCTGTATGAGTACGGTCTCATAATCTTTATGTTTTACTTTTCCCTTACTCTTTAAAGTCTTTTCATTAACACCGACAGAAGCTGCAGTATAGTCAAATACTTTAGCTACAGCTGTACCTAAACTTCCTCTATATTCTTTCTTATCACCAGCTATATTATCTGCGCAAATACGTGCTTGCTTATTAGCAGGACCTGCAAGTGGTATCATGGTTTTATCCTTTAAGATAAAATGGTCCACTTCAATTACATCGCCAACTGCAAAGATATCTTTATTTGAAGTTCTTAGGTTAGAATCTACAACAATTCCACCTCGTGAATTTAATTCTAAACCACATTCTTTTGCAAGGTTACTATTTGGTTTTACACCAATGGAGAGAATAATAAGATCTGCTGTAAGGGATTTACCACTTGTAAGCATAATAGTAGTAGCTTCACCATTACTCTTAAACTCTTTAACACCGTCTGATAATATAAGGTTTACATGGTTCATTCTCATATTTTCATGAAGTAATTGTGCCATTTCGTAATCAAAGGTGGTCATAACCTGATCTTGCATTTCTATTAAGCTAACATCTAAACCTAGTCCATGAAGATTTTCAGCCATTTCGATACCGATAAAACCACCACCGATAACGGCAGCTCTTTTAGGTTTTTTCTTTTCAATATAGGATTTTATCGCATCCGTATCATTTACATTCCATAAGGTAAAAATATGTTCTGATTCAATTCCATTGATTCTTGGTTTAATTGGAGAGGAACCTGTAGCAATAACTAAATAGTCATAGCTTTCCTCATAGATTTCATTGCTTGTTAAATTTTTTGCTTGAATTTTTTTACTATCTGGATCGATTTTTATAACTTCTGTAAGTACACGAATGTCAATATTAAATTTTGCCATCATAGCTTTTGGCGTCTGTAATAGTAAGGCATCTCTTCCTTTTATCACATCCCCAATATAATAAGGTAGGCCACAGTTGGCATAGGAGATATTTTCTCCTTTCTCAAACATTATAATTTCCATGGATTCGTCTCTTCTTCTAAGACGAGTAGCTGTAGTTGCTCCACCAGCAACACCACCAATTATGATTGTTCTTTTTCCCATATACATTCCCTTTCTGAATTTATTGTTATATTTTTAACTTTTAAGTATATTTTTTAAGATTCTTACCTTATTATAATTTTAAATTTAAGAGATTACTGTAACTTAGTTACGTAACATTTATAAATGTGAAAAATGGATGTATCTTAAAATAAAGTAAAGTAATACAATTAGTAACGTGTAAAAGGAATAAAACTAAGGCTTTACATAATCTTTACCATATACTTACACTTTATTTAGTTTCCTTGTGTATCTTTATGATGTTATGTGAAATATTATCAGTATAAATAAGGAGAGTTCATATGAAATCAATTAAAGAAATATATGTAAATTTGCCAATTGGACAAAAAATTAAAGTTGCTTTTATTTATGTAGGAATATTATCGTCTGTTGTAATAATGATAGGGATTCTTGGGTTTATTAACTTAGATGGTAAGATAAATAAGTTTTATAGTGGTCCTTATAAAATAGAAGAAAGTGTATTAGGTGCACAGATATCATTACAGAAAATTGAAAATAGTATTAATCGAGCATATATGACACATGAGG